>CAYZNB010000027.1:0-24355 GCA_964478535.1 uncultured Thermotogaceae bacterium | reverse complement strand
CCGTTCTTAGGCGAGAAAGGGGCAGCGATGCCCCCGACTTAGCCGACTTTTGACAGAGCGAAATTCGTTTTTTAGAAAATTTGATCTTGTTCGCGTTTATTTTATCCAATATTTACCACTTCATTATTAAAAGCATTTACAAAAACCTGTCCACCCCGTCAATCTCCGGTTGCCACCCCTCAAGAGGGGAATTAAGTACAAATGCTTTTTTTAGTGTTTTTCCTTACCTAAAAGCTTCAATAAAAACATCAACGTTGTCATAAGTGCTGTAACGCCGTGCAGAAAACGCGTGGCTGTTACACTACATTAAAAGAACAAAACGGTTAATATTAAAATGTTTTTCCTTTCTACTTATTAAATTTCTTTTTTGTAAATCAAGCTCATTTTTTCAATTTTTTTTAGTATAATTTCTTTTATATGATCGGGAGATAAAACTTCAACTTTTTCTCCAAAACTCAAAATCATACTATAAACCCAATCATCTTCCGGATAACTAGTTTTAACTATAAAAAAATTATCATTTTTTTCAATAATATTTTTTTCTGAAAAAAGTTCTTTTGCATGAAAATAAGCAGAATTATCAAATTTTAATTTTAAATTTACAGTTGAATATAAATTGGGATTCCTATGAAAAAATATTTTTTCGATATCGAAATTATTTGATTCTAAAAAATCAGAATTTTCATTTAAAAGAATTAAATTTTCTATTCTAATTACTTTAAAAAGACGCTCATCATTTTTGAGATGGCAAAAACCATATAAATACCAATTAGAAGCTTTTAATAATAATTTATAAGGAGAGACTATTCTAAAAGAAATAGCCCCAGAAGAAGAAAAATATTTGAATTCAATTTTCTTCTTATTTTTTAAAGCGTTATTAATGATATTTATTTTATCTTTGAATTCGGAATCTTCCCCCCAATTAGAAAAATCAAAACCGATTTTAGAATTATCATTTTCAAAGTCTTTCAAAGTCATTATTTTTTCTATATTTATTTCGTCGAAAATATCGCTTAAAGATTTTAAAATATTTAAAATTGTTGAAGCCTCTTCTTTTTTTAAAAAACTGTCATTTATTTTAAATGTATCGATAATTCCATAACCTCCTTCTTTTCCTTGAAAAGAAATTATAGGAATTCCAGCATTATCAAGTGTTTCAAGATCTCTGTAAATAGTTCTTGCAGAGACATTAAAATATTCAGAAAGTTCTTTAGCCGTTATTTTCTCATTTTTTAATAAAATAAAAACAATACTTAAAAGTCTATCTATTTTCATTTTTAGAACCTTTCGTTGTAAGAAATTTCAAAAATTTCTTCATTATATAAATTCCAAATCTTTAAATTTTCTATTGCTTGATAATACCAAAGCTTTTCGCCATTAATAATAGAAATATTATTAATATATGCAAAAGTTTGTAAAAGAGTTTTAGAATAAACAGAATCATAAATTAAAGAAACATTATTTATTAAATTTAATTCAAAATCAAAATTTTCCCCACACATTCCTATTGAAGTGCAATTTATGAAAGTTTTAAAATTACTTAAATATTTATGAATATTTTCATATGGAATGATTTCTATATCTAAAAAAGAGTCAAACCTTTTTTTTAAATCTATAGCATTTTTCAAAGTTCTATTTGAAACAAAAACTTTTTTTATTTTTAAATTTGTCAATGCATATAAAAAAGCTTTAGCAACACCTCCAGCACCCAAAATTAAAATTGGAGAATCAATAACCACATTTTTCAAAGAATTAATTATTCCTAAATAATCTGTATTGTATCCACAATTTTTATAAATACAATTAACCGCATTCAAGTTATGAGCTTCATCAGAAATATTTATATAATTTAAGATTTTAGTTTTGAAAGGGATAGTGACATTTAAATAAGTATATTTTTTTAGAATGTCAGGAATGTAATTATCAAAAAGTTCTGGTGGAATGCTTATATCTTCATGAAAGATTTCTTTATCTAATTTTTTAAAATAATTGTTAAAAACAATATTTGAAAGACTTTTTTTTGAGGGATATTGAATTAATCCTGCCAACATTTTTATCACCTTAATTAATTTATTTTTGTTCATCAAATTAAAATTTGACATAGTGATGTCATATTTTATGTTTTATAATAAATTATATCAAATTTAAGGGAGGAATAAAAATGGACGTAAATTATTGTCAAAGTTGTGGAATGCCATTAACAGAAAAAGAAGTGTTGGGAACAGAAAAAAATGGGGATTTAAGTAATGAATATTGCTCATATTGCTACAAAGACGGAGATTTTTTAAAACCAGAAGAAACTATGGAAGAAATGATTGAGACATGCGTTCCTTTTATGGTACAAGATGGAATGAAAGAAGAAGAAGCAAGAAGAATGTTGAATGAATTTTTACCTACTTTAAAAAGATGGAAAAAGGTTTAGTAAAAAAAACATGTAGAAATTATTATTTCTACATGTTTTAAATTGTCCAGTATTCTTTTTTTAAATCTAGATCATCTTCATTTATATAATAAAAGATATTTGATATAGACATTGAAATATCATTGATTGCTTTTTTTAATTTTATTTCTTCAGTTTTAAATAATTCAATATTTTTATCTAAACCAAATTTTAATGAGACATTATTATTTTCAACAAATATATTTGAATCAATTATACCAAAATTTTGAGTTGGTAAAACTAACCGTAATTTCCCATATTTTTTTTCTTTAAAATTCGATTTATCTTCTAATTGAATTTGTTTAAAACTCATAAAAATAGGCATTCCCATAAAATTAAACATCATATATGTAGTTTCGTTCATATTTTTAGTATTTTCTAAATTTTTATAAGCATTAACAGCTTTTTCAAAAGTTCTTTCAAAAACATTTTCATTCATAGGTTTATTTTGAATATTTTTTTCTTCTTTTATTTCTTCGGAAAATTTTGAATTTGAAAGTTTTATCAAATCATCTTTTTTAAAAGGTTCTAAATTCTTTTTGTTTTCTATAATATTTTTATTAAAAAAATCTTTAAATTTTATAAATATTTTTTTTGGAGTACTTTCAGAAAAAACTTTTTGTTCTAAAGTTTTTTGATTTTCAGTATCTTTATTAAAAAAATTTTCAGGTAATTTAATTTTTGAATTAGTTGAAATGCTATCTTTAATGAGTGGGTTTTTATTTTCAAAATTTTCTTTTATAAAAGAATTTTTTTGAATAATTTTAAAACTATCATTTTTAGTGACTTGTTGCTTAAAATAATTATCTGTTTTCTCATCTTTGATTAATTCTTTTGAAATAATATTTTTACTTATTTTTGAATACTTTTCAAAATTCATAAAAGGTTTTTTTTCAAGAATAAAATTTTCTTTGTTTTTTAAAATAGGTTCTTTAAATTTAAAAAATTTTTCTTCATTAGAGTCTTTTGAAAAACTATTTATATTTTTAGATTCAGGTTTAATGAAAAAAAACCTTAAATTAGATTTTTGTGGTGTGTTATAGGAAATTTTCTTTATTTTTGATAAATTTGAACTAATATCTTCATTATTTTCAGATGACAGAATATTTGTTATAGTATGAAATTTTGTAAGCAAAAATTCTTTTGACAAATTAGGATTATCTAAAAGTTTTGAAAAAGAAATAACAGAATTATTTTTTTCTGAATTAAGAATAACATTCTTTTCATTAATCATATTATTTTTAATATAATCAGGAGTTTTTTTGTTTTCTAAATAGTTATTTTTTTCGGGTGTGAAAGTAGTACTTTCAAGTTTTTTTGAAAAAAAATCTTTAAGATTTAACTTTGAAGAAATGTTAGTTTGTTCATTTGAAAAAGTTTTTTGAGAAGTTTCATTTAATTTTTCAGAAGTACTATTATTGTTAATATTTTGAGGTTTTAAATCTAATTTTGGGTTATTTTTATTAATCATATTTTCAATTCTATTAATGTCTTTACTAACTTCAGATGAGATAGGATTTTTTTGATTACTTAAATTGTTTTTTAATTTTTCAAATACTTCAGTATTTTCAGATAAATTTTTATTCATATACTCTTTAAAAGAAGAAAAAATTTTTTCGGATAAAAATTTAGGTTCTGGATAAGATAATTTAGTACTAAAAAACTCTTTTGATAGTTCATCTATAATACTTTTAGAAAAAGTTTTTAATTGATTTAAAAATTCTGAATCATTTTTAATAAATGTTTTAAAAATTTCATCATTAGATATTTTGCTATTGATTTTTTCAAACAAATCAGTTGACCACATAATAAATCGAGACTTATTATTATCAGGAAGAGATTCAAAATTTATATTTTGAGATAATTGAGCGTTATTATCAAACTTAAGATTAAATTTAAGCATATTTCCAATTAATTCACCTAAAGATTTTGAAATCAGTGAATTAATGTTTTGAGAAGCATCTTTAGAGAAAATTAAATTTATATAATCGCCTTCTTTTAAGTTAAAACCTTCAGGTTTTTCTAAAACTAATACCTTTCCTTTAATATCAACAACTATTGAAGAATCGTTAGATAATAAAATTTTCCCTGTAACTTTTTTTTCGGAATCCATATTTTTATTATATTCTTTATATTGAATAGAATTACCAAGAACTTGAAATATATTCATAAAAAAACACCTCGATTATTTTTCTTCAAGAGTTATACCTTTTTCAATAAAAAATTTAGCGAGAGTAAGCATTTCACCCCACCCCGAAGCACATAAAAGTTTTACTTGCATATCTTCATCAGTTAATACAACATTTCTTTCTTCAACATTTATCCAAGAACCATTATATTGAGACTCATAAAATTTCATTTTTACTCTTGATTTGTAGATATTTTGAGATTTATTCCAACTGAATTCAAAAATTTCATTTTTTCTTATGTTATGAATAATACCCTCATCACAAATTTCTTCATTAAACAATTCTGAAAACCACCTCACTTTTATTTCTCCGTTTTCTATCAAATTCATAGTCATGCCATTAGTATACCATTTATCCCAACCATTAGGATTTACTATAGTGTTAAAGAGAGTAGAAACATCGCAGTTATAATGCATTGTAACTATATTAGGCAAAGTGTTGTATTTTTGAATTCTTTTATTATTAATTTCTATTCTGTTATTAGACTTATCTACAAAATAATAACTTTTTTCTAATGTTTCATCGAAAAATACAATTTTATTATCATCGTTTATTCTCAGTAAAATATTTACATTTTTGTTTTGAATTAAAGCTTGATCTTCACTTTCAAAAATCACATTAAACCCTATTTTTTTATAAGTTTCAATATTATCATGTATATTATCGACTTTAAAAACTAAATGTGAATAGTCCATAAAAAAACCTCCGGAATTTTTATTTATCAAAATCTAAATCGTCAAATATTTTAGTTTTTTCATACTTCTCATATCTTTTCATTTTTGAAATTAAAACTTTATTATCATCTAAAGACTTCTCTTTTATCATAATATATTGAAGCTTTTCAGGCTCTGTAAAATACCAAATTTTTCTTGAATTTGAAAATTCAGGTAAATTCACTTTGAAAATAGTTCCTAAAACTGCTCTAGACTCAATTTTTTCTATAGCTTTATTTTTTTTAAAAAACGAAATAGCATTATGAGTTCTTCCTACACTTATATTTAAAATATCAGCAATTTTTCTAACACTCGTATGAAATGCTGTTTTATTTTTACCAAAACCATAACTTATATTGAATAAATAAAGATAAACTTTTGAAAAAGATGAAGGAGTAAGTTGAAAACAATAAATAAGAACTTTCTCTGGAATTTGTGCGAAAGGTCTTACTGGTCTATATTCATATTCAACTTCTTGCATTTGACTCAAAATCCTCTTTTGAAATAAATTCTCCATTAATTATTTCACTGCTAATTATTTTATAATTATTGTTAAAAACTAAGTTTACAAAAATTTTCTCATAACATTTAGAACCTATATATTCCTTTTTTAGATTAATAGTACTTTTTTCAAAATCGCGACTAAAATCATAGCTTTTTCTTAAATGACTGCGAATAATTTCACCACATTTTTTACATTTTAAATAAATAACAACAGTATCTTTTTCATCATATATAAAACCATTTTTTGGAGATTCTCCAGCTTTAAAAATTTTTTTTATAAAATCAAACATAATAATCTCCTTTCATTTTTAATTACTTACATTGATTATATTATACCAGAATCAACTTAATTTTTAAATAAACTTTTATTATATAATACTTGAACGACTTATTTTTATCATATCTATCTTTTTATTAAAAAATATTATATAATAAAACGAGGTGATTAACATGATAAAAACAAAAAGAGGGAAAACTGTTCTTGGGAGTACGGTTAATTCTGATGGAACTAATTTCGCAATTTTTTCAAGAAATGCTACATCAATTACTTTAGAACTTTTTAAAAATTTTTATGACGAAAAACCTTTTTTTTCATATTCTTTAGATCCAATAAAAAATAAAACAGGTGATATTTGGCATGTTTTTGTTTGTGATATTAGAGAAAACACTTATTATGGTTGGAGAGCTGATGGCCCTTATGAACCAGAGAATGGACATCGTTATAATAAAACCAAACTTCTTTTCGATCCATATGCAAAAGCTATATCAGGAATTTATGATTTTAAGAATAAAATTATGTATGGTTACGATAAGGATACCGATGATGATACTACTTTTTCTTTTTTAGATTCATCAGAGTGT
Source organism: uncultured Thermotogaceae bacterium (assembly GCA_964478535.1). GTDB lineage: Bacteria > Thermotogota > Thermotogae > Petrotogales > Petrotogaceae > CAYZNB01. Next base: position 17,648 of record CAYZNB010000027.1, on the reverse strand, counting down.
TCAACTAAAAGTATTGTTATAGATGATTCTAACTATGATTGGGAAGATGATGTTCATCCAAGAATGAAATTAAATGATACAATTATATACGAAATGCATGTCAGATTATTTACGATGAACGAAAATTCTGAAGTTGAACACAAAGGAACTTTTGAAGGGGTAATTGAAAAATTAGAATATTTAAAAGAACTTGGAGTTAATTGTTTAGAGCTTTTGCCTATTTTTGAATTTAACTCTGATGCTAATATTAATGTTAATCCTGAAACTGGAGAATCCTTAAAAGACATATGGGGCTACAATCCTATTGGATTTTTTGCCGTTACAGGGAATTATTCATACGGTATGAGGCTCGGCGAACAAGTATTTCAATTTAAAGATTTTGTTAAATATTTGCATAAAAATGGTTTTGAAGTTATACTTGATGTTGTATATAACCATACAGGAGAAGGAAATGAAATGGGACCTACAATCTCATTTAGAGGATTAGATAATTCGATTTATTACTTATTAGAACAACACAATAAAAGATTATATTGTAATTACTCAGGAACTGGCAATACATTTAATTGTAGTCATACGGTAGTGAAAGATTTAGTTATTGAGAGCTTAAGATATTGGGTTACTGAAATGCACGTTGATGGATTTAGATTTGACCTTGCAGCAATTTTAGGAAGAGATTCTAAGGGTAATTGGATTGGAGATTTATCTTTACTTAAAGAAATTGCGGATGATCCAATTTTATCTGGATCAAAATTAATTGCTGAAGGTTGGGATGCTGCTGGTGGTTATTATGTAGGTGAATTTCCAACCGGATGGGCTGAATGGAACGGAAAATATAGAGATACTGTCAGACGTTTTATAAGAGGAGATAAAAATACAGTTGCTGATTTAGCTACAAGAATATCAGGAAGTCCTGATTTGTTTGCAAAACCTGGAAGAAATCCTTATCATAGCATTAATTTTATTACAGCACATGACGGTTTTACTATGTGGGATTTAGTTTCATTCAATGAAAAAAATAATTTTCTCAATGGCGAAAATAATAAAGATGGAACTAACGATAATTATAGTTTTAATCATGGGATTGAAGGAGAAACTGAAGATTTATCGATAATAAAATTGAGAAAAAAACAAATAAAAAATATGATAACAATTCTAATGATTTCTCAAGGAGTTCCAATGTTTTTAATGGGTGATGAATTTTGTAATACACAATTTGGAAATAACAATGCATATTGTCATGATAATGAAATTAGTTGGATAGATTGGTCAAGATTAGAAAAGTTTGAGGATGTTTTTTTATTTTTTAAAAAAATGATTAATTTTAGAAAAGAACATACTTGTTTACGAAGAAAACATTTTTTTACTGGAAAAGATATAACAGGAGATGGAATTGCTGATGTTACCTGGCATGGAGTTAAACCTAATTGTCCTGATTTTTCATTTAATTCACACACATTAGCTTTTTTAATTAATGGCGAAGAATATTCAAATAAAAATTTAACAGAAAAATACGATATATACATTGCTTTAAATTCTTATAATAAACCTTTAGATTTTGAAATACCTCAAATACAGAATAAAGACTGGTATAGAATAGTTGACACATCTTTAGATACTCCAAGAGATTTTTTAGAGGTTCCAGAAAAAATTGATAAAATTTATACAGTAAAAGAAAAAAGCTCTATAATATTAATTTCAAAATAAATTTAAGGAGGAGTAAAAATGTTAAGTGATATCGAAATAGCGAGAGGTGCGAAATTAGTAAAGATAAAAGAAATTATAAAACAGTTAGAAATTCCTGAAGAACACTCTATTCCACACGGACGATATATATCTAAAATTTCACATCATTACTTAAAAGAATTAAAAAATAAAGAAGATGGAAATTTAATTTTAGTAACTGCTATAACCCCAACACCTTCAGGAGAAGGAAAAACAACTACAAGTATAGGGCTTTCAATGGCATTAAATAGAATAGGTAAAAATTCTATAGTAGCTTTAAGAGAACCTTCTTTAGGTCCGGTAATGGGAATTAAAGGAGGAGCTGCTGGCGGAGGGTATTCTCAAGTTCTTCCAATGGAAGATATAAATCTACATTTTACCGGAGATATACATGCAGTTTCAGCTGCTCACAATCTTGTTTCAGCAGTTTTAGATGCCCAATTAAAATATGGAAATCCTTTAGATATAGATCCAACTGAAGTATTTTGGAAAAGAACTATGGATATGAATGATAGATCACTAAGAAATATTTTAGTTGGTTTAGGTGGAAAAGCTAATGGAATACCAAGAGAAGATGGTTTTATAATAACTGCAGCTTCTGAAATAATGGCAGTATTATGTTTATCAGAAGATATAAAACAACTTAAAGAAAAATTATCAAAAATTGTTGTTGCTACAAATTCAAAAAGAAAACCAGTAACTATAGGAGATTTAAAAATTCAAGGTGCTTTAGCAGTTCTTTTAAAAGATGCTTTAAACCCAAATTTAGTTCAAACTATTGATAATACTCCTGCTTTAATTCATGGAGGGCCTTTTGCTAATATTGCTCACGGCACGAATTCTATAACAGCAACAAAAATGGCTTTGAAACTTTCTGATTATACAGTAGTTGAAGCCGGTTTTGGATCTGATTTAGGGGCAGAAAAATTTCTTGATTTTGTTTCGCCTTCATTTGATTTGAAACCTAAAGTAGTAGTATTAGTAGCAACTGTGAGAGCCTTAAAATATCACGGTGGAATGAAACTTGATGAGTTGAAAAATGAAGATATAAATTATTTAAAACATGGATTAGAAAATTTAAAAGCACATATTGAAAATCTTCAAAAATTTAATTTGCCAGTTGTAGTTGCAATAAATAAGTTTAACACTGATTCAGAAAAAGAGTTAAATATGGTCAAAGATTTTTCTGAAGATATGGGAGCTTTTGTCTCAATCAATGATGCATTTGCAAAAGGTTCTGAAGGTGCAGTTGAGTTAGCACAAAAAGTTGTAGATGCTTGTTCTTTAAATAAAGAATTTAAACCAATATATAATTTTGAAGATCCTATTGAAGTAAAAATTGAAAAATTAGCAAGACAGATTTACAGAGCTGGTAATGTTGAATTTAATTTCAATGCAAGAAAGATGATAAAATTCTTTGAAAAAAATGGATTCGATAAATTGCCAGTTATAGTTGCCAAAACTCAATCTTCTATTTCTGACGATCCTAAAAAATTAGGTTTTCCATCAGGATACGAATTTACCGTAAGAGATTTTGAATTATCTGCAGGGGCAGGATTTATTGTGGCATTATCCGGAGAAATAATGAGAATGCCTGGATTATCTAAAATTCCAGCAGCAGTAAACTTAGATATTGATGAAGATGGAAATATCTCTAATCTTTCTTGATTGAAAGGAGGTTTTTAATGGAATTATCCGTTCAAAAAACAGTTTTAAATGTTGAAAATGAAATATTAAATTTAAAAACTTCTTTGAAGAAAAGGCCGAAAGTTTTAGCATTATCTGATAATTTATCTCCTTCAACTAAAAAATATTTAGAGTCTTTAAAAGGTCTTTCTGGAAAATTTAATGTTGATTTTGAAATAAAAGAATCAAAAAACTTAGTTTCAGATATAAATAAATTTAACTTTTCAAAAGAAGTTGATAGTATTTTTATTACTAAGCCTTTAAAAAATTTTTCTGAAATAGAAATATCTGAAACTATTAATCCTAAAAAAGATATTGAAGGAATTAGTTTAAATAATATTGGAAAAATTGTTTATGGAGAAGAATTTTTTGTTCCTTGTACCGCGGAAGCTTGTGTAAAAATATTAGAGGATAATGTTGATTTAAATTCAAAAATTGTAGCTGTTTTAGGTAGAAGTATTACTGTTGGAAAGCCTGTTTCTTTACTTCTGCAAAACAAAAAAAGAAATGCCACTGTTATAAATTTAAATTCAAAATCTCCAAATCCAAAAATTTTATCTAAATTGTCTGATATTCTTATAGTTGCAGTAGGTAAAGCAGATTTTATAGATAAATCATTTATAAAAGAAAATTCGTTAGTAATAGACGTTGGAATTAATGTTGTAAATGGAGAAGTTTTAGGAGATGTAAAAAAAGACGTTGGAGATATTGCTTATCTTACTCCAGTTCCAGGAGGGGTAGGAAGTGTCACTTCTCACTTGCTTATAAGAAACGCGTTTAAATCTTTATTAATAAATTAAAAGAGTAAATTTTAACTTTTTATTAGGAGGAAAAAGATGAAAGTAGAAAAAAATTATATTGATTATGCGGTGGAAAATATTGTTAATTTGTGTAGAATTCCTAGTCCAACTGGTTTCACATATAAAGCACAATCATATTTAAAAAAAATTTTTGACGAAATAGGTTATGAATCAATAACTTCTTTAAAAGGAAATGTTATAGTTGATTTAGGCGGAGAAGGCAATCCTTTACTTTTAACTGCTCATATAGATACTTTAGGAGCAATGGTAAGGGCTATAAAACCAAATGGAAGATTAAGAATAACAAAAGTTGGTGGATTTCCAGAAAACATGATAGAAACTGAAAATTGTAAAATTCATACAAAAGAAGATAAAGAATATTCTGGAACATTTCAAATAGTACACCCATCTACTCATGTTTATGATGATGTTTCAACTATGCAGAGAAATGATAGAAACATTGAAATCATTTTAGATGAAAAAGTTTTTTCGAAAGAAGATGTTTCAAAATTAGGTATAAGAGTTGGAGATTTCGTTTCTTTTGACCCAAGAACTGTAGTTACAGATTCTGGTTTTATAAAAAGCAGACATCTTGATGATAAAGCTAGTGCCGGAATATTAATTGCTCTTGCAAAAATGATTAAAGAATTAAAATTAAAATTAAATAGAAAAGTATATATTTGTTTTACTACTTATGAAGAAGTGGGGCACGGAGGATCTGCAGGTATTCCTAAAGATATAACAGAAATAATAGCCGTTGATATGGGCGCAGTGGGAGATGATTTAACAACAGACGAATTTAAGGTTTCTATTTGTGCTAAAGATTCTTCAGGTCCTTATGATTATGAAGTAACTTCAAAATTAATAAAAATTGCCGAAAACTGCAAATTAAATCATGCTATAGACATTTATCCAAGATATGGGTCAGATGCTGGAGCAACGTTAAGAGCAGGTTTTGATGTAAAACATGGTTTAATAGGGCCGGGAGTATTTTCATCTCATGGTTATGAAAGAACACATTATGAAGGAATAGAAAACACATTTAATTTGCTTTTAAACTATATATGTGATTAAAACATTTAGTTATCAAATTTATTTTTTTTGCTTAATATATTTGTAAATAATCTTATGTAAAATAGAATTATAAAGTGAATAATTTTACTCATATAATGCTGAAAATATGGTTCGGCAGTTTCTACGGAAAGACCTTAAATTTTTCTACTATGAGTAGGTTCTTGATAGTCAGTTATTTTAACTGAATTTAATTTTATGTAAACATAAAAAACCTATCATCTGAATTTACTCATCAGTATGATAGGTTTAATTTTTAGGAGGTAATTAGCATGAAGGTAGCGATTTTTTTTGGTAGTTCTTCTGATACAGAAGTTATGAGAAAGGCAGCTAATTTGTTAAAAGAATTTGGAGTGGAGTACAGAGCATTAGTATTATCTGCTCATAGAGTTCCTGAAAAACTTGCAGAAGAATTAAAAATATTAGAAAACGAAGGTTTTGAGTGTATTATTGCCGGAGCAGGGCTTGCAGCGCATTTGCCTGGAGTAATTGCATCTCAAACAATTTTACCTGTAATTGGAGTTCCTATAAACGGAGCTTTAGATGGAATGGATTCACTTCTTTCAATCGTACAGATGCCAAAACCTATCCCAGTAGCAACCGTAGGAATTAATAACAGTTTTAATGCCGCGATGCTTTCTATTGAAATTCTTGCCTTAAAATACCCTGTCTTAAAGGAAAAATTAATTGAATACAGAAAAAATATGAAAAAACAGTTTATTGAAGAAAATTCAAAAGGAGTTGACTTTTAATATGGAAAAATTAGAAATGCTTTATGAAGGTAAAGCAAAAAAAATTTTTAAAACAGATTCTCCTGATTATGTAATTGTACATTATAAAGATGATGCAACTGCTTTTAACGGTGAAAAGAAAGATACTATAATGGATAAAGGAATATTAAACAATGAAATTTCTTCTCTTATTTTTTCATTATTAGAAAAGCAGGGTATAGAAACACACTTTGAAAAAAGATTAAATGAAAGAGAGCAATTATGTAAAAAAGTTGAAATAGTTCCTCTTGAAGTTATAGTAAGAAATGTAGCAGCTGGAAGCATGGCTAAAAGATTAGGTTTGAAAGAAGGATTTGAATTAAAAACAACTGTTTACGAATTAAGTTATAAAGACGATTCGCTTGGAGACCCTTTAATAAATGATTGTCATGCAGTTGGAATAGGAGCAACAACATTTGAAGAATTAGAAGTTATTTATTCTATAACTAAAAAAATAAATTTAATCTTAATCGAATTATTCAAAAAACTTGATATAAAATTAATTGATTTTAAATTAGAATTTGGAAGAAAAGATGGAAAAATTTATCTTGCAGATGAAATATCGCCTGATACTTGTAGATTCTGGGATATTCATACAGGTGAAAAATTAGATAAAGATAGATTTAGAAGAAATATGGGTAATGTTAAAGAAGCTTATGAAGAAATTTTGAAAAGATTAGAAAGTGCTAACTGATGAATAAAGAAATAATTATTCCAGATAAGTTTAAAGAAGAATGTGGAGTTTTTGGTATTTTTTCAAATTCTGAAAAATATCCTGCAGCAATAACTTATTATGGCCTCTATGCTTTACAGCATAGAGGTCAAGAAAGTGCAGGTATAGCAACTTCAGATAAAAATGGAAATTTAAAATTACATAAAAACATGGGATTAGTTTCAGAGGTCTTCAATGAAGAAATTATTAAAAACTTGGGTGGTAAACATGCTATTGGTCATGTAAGATATTCTACAACAGGTTCTTCTAATTCGAATAATGCTCAGCCCATGACTGCTAATTGTAAACTCGGACATATAGCGATTGCACATAATGGGAATCTTGTAAATGCTGATGCAATAAGAGATTTAATGGAAGATTCAGGTGTTATATTTCAAACATCAATAGATTCTGAAGTTATATTAAACTTGATTTCAAAAAGTTCAAGACACGGTTTAGAAAAAGCTCTTTCAAATATGACTCATACAATAAAAGGATCTTATGCGATAGTAATGCTTATGCAAAATAAGCTTATAGGTATAAGAGATCCTCAAGGAATCAGACCATTATGTATCGGTAAATTGGCTGACAACTACATATTAGCTTCAGAAAGTTGTGCTTTAGATAATATAGGAGCAGAATTAATAAGAGATGTAAAAGCTGGTGAAATTGTAATAATTGATGAAAATGGAATTCATTCGATCATAGAAAATGAGCAAACTAAAACTGAAACTTGTTCTTTTGAATATATTTATTTTGCAAGACCTGATAGTATAATTGATGGAACAGAAGTATATCTTGCAAGAAGAAAAGCAGGAGAAATTTTATTCAAAGAACAACCTGTAGATGCTGATTTAGTTTCAGGCGTTCCAGATTCGGGAATATCGGCTGCCGTAGGATATTCAAGAGCTTCAGGAATACCTTATGGAATAACTTTAATTAAAAACAGATATATAGGAAGAACTTTCATTTCTCCAAATCAAGGCGATAGAGAAAAAGCAATAAATGTAAAACTAAACGCTTTAAAATCTAACGTTAAAGGACAGAGAGTTATTCTTGTAGATGATTCGATTGTTAGAGGAACTACTAGCAAAAAACTTATAAATCTTGTAAGAGATGCTGGTGCAAAAGAAGTACATTTAAGGATTTCCTCCCCAAAAGTGTTGTATCCTTGTTATTTTGGAATAGATACAGCTCATAGAAGCGAATTAATAGCTTCAAACTATTCAGTTGAAGAAATATGTGCTCAAATAGGTGCTGACTCATTAGGTTTCTTAAGTATTGAAGGATTACTTGAATCTTTAGATAAAAATCACAGCTACTGCTTAGGATGTTTTAAAGGAATTTATCCAATGCCCGCACCAGTAGGAAAAATTAAAAATAGGTTGGAGGCTTAACATGAAAACTTATAAAGATTCTGGAGTAGATATTCACGAAGGATATAAAAGTGTCAATTTAATAAAAGAACATGCTAAAAGAACTCATTCGAAAAATGTATTAAATGATATAGGTAGTTTTGCAAGCATGTATGAAATAGCTAATTACAAAAATCCTGTTTTAGTTTCTGGCACTGATGGTGTAGGTACTAAATTAGAGATAGCTATGAAATTGAACAAATATGATACGGTTGGTATAGATTGTGTTGCGATGTGTGTTAACGACATCCTTTGTCATGGAGCAAAACCTTTATTTTTTCTAGATTATATAGCTTGTGGAAAATTAGAATCAGAAAAAGCTTCCGATATAGTAAAAGGAATATCTGATGGATGTATTCAATCTAACTGTTCTCTTATTGGTGGAGAAACAGCAGAAATGCCAGGTTTTTATGACGTTGGAAAATATGATATAGCAGGTTTTGCTGTTGGAATTGTTGAAAAAGAAAATATAATTGATGGTTCAGAAATAAAAGAAAATGATGTATTAATTGGAATACAATCTTCAGGAGTACATAGCAATGGCTTTTCTTTAATAAGAGCATTAATAAAAGATTTAAACGAAAAATTTGAGGATAAAACAATTGGAGAAATATTATTAACTCCAACGAAAATATACATAAACTTAATACAAAGTTTAATGAAAAACTATAAAATAAAGGGAATGTCTCACATAACTGGTGGAGGTTTTTATGAAAACATTCCAAGAATGTTTAAAACCGACTTTACAGCTGAAATAAATAAAAATAGTTATGAAATCCCTAAAATTTTTAAACATATAATGAGTTTAGGTGTACCTGAAGATGAAATGTACAATACTTTTAATATGGGTATAGGGTTTATAATTTGTGTAGATGAAAAAGATGGTGAAAACATATTAAAAGAAATAGAAGAATTAGGTGAAAAAGCGTATAAAATAGGTATTGTAAAAGCAGGAGAAAGAAAAGTATGTTTAAAATAGCCGTTTTATTATCTGGCAGTGGAACAAATTTACAAAATATAATAGATAACATAAAAAATAAAACTTTAAACGCAGAAATAAAAGTTGTAATAAGTGATAGAAAAAATTCTTACGGAATAACAAGAGCGGAAAACGAAGGGATAAAAACCTTTATTTTAGATAGAAAAGTATATAAATCTGAATTATCTGATAAAATTTATGAAATTGTTGAAAATGAAAAAGTAGATTTAATAGTGTTAGCAGGATTTCTTTCAATAATAAAAGGTAAAATTTTAAAAACATACAAAAATAAAATAATAAATATACACCCGTCACTAATCCCGTCTTTTTGTGGAGGTGGGATGTACGGTCTGAAAGTACATCAAGAAGTTTTAAAATATGGAGTTAAAATTACAGGTTGCACGGTTCATTTTGTAGATGAAGGAACTGATACCGGTAAAATTATTCTGCAAAAACCTTTTATTATAGATAAAGAATACACTGCGGAAGAACTTCAAAAAGATGTTTTGAAACTTGAATATGAAGCTATGATAGAAGCACTAAAAATAGTTGGAAGTATTAATTCCCTTAATTGATTAATGCTGGTTTTGATGTAGTGTAACAGCCACGCTGAACTTTGCACGGCGTTACAGCATTATGACAACGTTGGTCAGCAAACAGTTTGATTGGGAATAACGCTAAAACAAGCTTCAGTGTTAAATTCCCCTCTTGAGGGGTGGCAACCGTAGGTTGACGGGGTGGATTGCTCTTTGTAAAAACTTATAATAATAATGAAGTAGTAAATAAATGACGAAATAAAAGCTCACAAGATCAAATTTTCTAAAAAACAAATTTCGCTCTGAGAAACAATGCTAAAAATAGCAAACTCGCTACGCTCAGACATGCTATTTTCTTAACGCATTTTATCATCCGCTCAATTGTTTTTTATACGAAAATTCTCAATTGCTCGCTGATTTATTTCATCATTATTTACTGTTAAAGCATAATAAAAAATCAAAAGATTTTATAGGTATTTTTGTTTTTCCTAACCAATTTAAACATTGATTCATTTCATCATTATAAAAATCAAAAGATTTTATAGGTATTTTTGTTTTTCCTAACCAACTATCTACTAACCAACTTAAAAAAATAAGGAGGCAAAGAATGAAAAAAAGAGCTTTGATAAGTGTTTATGACAAGCAAGAAATAGAAAAAATAGTTCAATTTTTAATTTCTAATGATTATGAAATTGTATCTACAGGAGGCACATTAAAATATTTAAAAGAAAAACAATTTCCTGTAATAGATATTTCAGAAGTGACTGGATTTGAAGAAATTTTAGACGGAAGAGTAAAAACGCTTCACCCTAAGATTCATGGAGGAATACTTGCTGTTAGAAATAATGAAAAACACATGGAAATTTTAAAAAATAAAGAAATAAATACCTTTGATGCCGTAATTGTAAATTTATATCCGTTTTTTGAAAAAGTTAATGAAGATTTATCTTTTGAAGAAAAAATAGAATTTATAGATATAGGCGGACCATCGATGTTAAGATCGGCAGCAAAAAATTTTAATGATGTTATTGTTATTTGTGATAAAAATGATTATGATATTGTAATTAATGAAATAAAAGAATCAAAAGAATTATCTTTCAAAACCAGAAAATATCTTGCAAGTAAAGTGTTTAATTTAACTTCCTCATACGATGCTTCAATTAGTAATTTCCTTCTTGAAAATGATTTTCCCGATTATCTCTCATTATCTTATGTTAAATCTCAAGAACTACGTTATGGAGAAAACCCTCATCAAAAAGCCGCATTTTATACTAACACTTCAAAAAAAGGTTCATTCAACAATATGATTCAACTAAATGGAAAAGAATTATCATATAACAATATAAGAGATATAGAAGCTGCATGGAATATTGTAAATGAATTTGAAGAAATAACATGTTGTGCAGTAAAACATAATGTTCCTTGTGGTGTTGCAAGTGCTGAAACCGTTGAGGAAGCTTATTTAAGAACATATGAATGTGATACAGAATCGATATTTGGAGGCATAGTTGCTTCAAATAGTATTATTGATAAAAATACAGCTTTAGAAATGAACAAAATATTTTTAGAAGTTGTAATAGCACCCGATTTTACAGAAGAAGCACTTGAAATATTTAGAAAAAAGAAAAATTTAAGAGTTTTAAAATTTAACTCAAAACCTTCAGATAATTACGAATATTTATCTGTCGATGGTGGAATATTAGTTCAGACAAAAGATAAAATTAAAGATGAATATGAAGTAGTCAGCTCAAAAAAACCTACAGATTCTGAAATTGAAGATATGCTTTATGGAATGAAAGTTGTAAAACATGTTAAATCAAATGCAATTGTAGTAATAAAAAATAAACAGATGATTGGAGCTGGTGGAGGTCATACCAGTAGAATCAACGCAGCAAATCAAGCTCTTTTAAAAACTAAAAATGGTGGAGTAATAGCCTCAGATGCATTTATACCTTTTGATGATGTAGTTGAAGAAGCTCATAAACATGGTGTAACTGCAATTATACAGCCGGGCGGCTCAAAAAATGATGAAGCTTCATTGAAAGCATGTGAAAAATATGGAATTTCAATGTTATTCACTGGAATAAGACATTTTAAACATTAGGAGCTAACAGAATGAAAATAATAGTGATCGGAAATGGCGGAAGAGAACACGCTTTAGCATGGAAAATTTCTCAAAATGAAAAAGTTGAAAAAATTTACTGTATTCCAGGAAATGGTGGAACACATTATGAAAATAAATGTGAAAATAAAAATTTAAAAAATTCAAAAGAAATATTAGAATTTGCATTAAATGAAAAAATAGATTTCACAATTGTTGGCCCAGAAAATTATCTCGTTGATGGAATAGTAGATGAATTTCAAAAAAATAATCTCAAAATATTAGGACCGGATAAAAACACTTCTCAACTTGAAGCAAGTAAAGATTATGCAAAGAAATTTATGAAAAAATATAATGTAAGAACTGCATCATATGAAAGTTTTACACAATATGATAAAGCTGTTGAATATATAAAAACACATCAATATCCTTTAGTTATAAAAGCTGATGGATTAGCTGCTGGTAAAGGTGTAATAATTTGTGAAGATTTTAAAACAGCCGAAGAAGCTTTAAAAAATATAATGATAGATAAAATATTCAACGATTCAGGAAATAAAGTAGTTATAGAAGAATTTTTAACAGGAAAAGAAGCATCTGTATTATCTATAACAGATGGAAAAACTATAATACCTTTTCTTTCATCAAAAGATCATAAACAAATAGAAGATGGCGATAAAGGATTAAATACAGGAGGAATGGGAGTTATTTGTCCTAATCCGTATTTTACAAAAGAAATAGAAAAAGACTTTATAGAAAATATTATGAAACCTACTTTAGAAGGAATTCAAAAAGAAAAAATGAATTATAAAGGAATAATATTTTTTGGAGTTATTCTAAAAGATAATAAAAATTATCTTTTAGAATATAATGTGAGATTTGGAGATCCTGAAACGCAAGCAGTTCTTCCTTTAATGAAAACAGATTTTTTTGAATTGATTCAGACAGCATATGAAGAAAAATTAAATGAAAATGAAATTGAATGGGAAAATAAAAACTCATGTTGTGTAGTTGCTGCATCTAAAGGATACCCTTTAGAATATAAAACAGGATATGAAATAAAAGGTTACGATAATTTAGAAAGTAAAGTGTTTTTTGCAGGAGCAAAAATTGAGCAAAATAAAATATTAACTTCGGGCGGTAGGGTTTTAGCTGTTACGTCTGTTGAAAAAAGTTTACAAGAAGCAATTGAAAAATCTTATATAGATATAGAGAAAATAAGTTTTGCAAATATATATTTTAGAAAAGACATTGGAAGATAGGGAGGGAAAATTCATGTTAAAAGGAAGAAATTTAATTGAACCTATGGATTTTACAATTGAGGAGCTTGAAGAAATCTTTGATCTTGCAAAAGAAATTGTAAAAGAGCCAGACAAATTTTCTGAAACATGTAAAAGTAAAATTCTCGCAACACTTTTTTATGAGCCAAGCACAAGAACAAGATTCAGTTTTGAGGCCGCTATGCTCAGACTTGGTGGACAAATAATAGGATTTTCTGAGCCAAATTCAAGTTCGGTATCAAAAGGTGAAACTATAGCTGATACAATAAGAACTATAGCTTGTTATGCCGATATAGCAGTTATGAGACACCCAAAAGAAGGTGCTCCAGCAGTTGCAGCAGCTTATTCAGATATACCCGTAATAAATGCAGGAGATGGTGGTCACCAACACCCAACACAAACATTAACTGATTTATTAACTATAAAAATGGTTAAAGGAGACATAAAAAATTTAACAGTTGGAGTTTGTGGAGATTTAAAATTTGGAAGAACAGTTCATTCGTTAATAAAAGCGCTCTCAAGATATGAAAACATAAAATTTGTTATGATATCTCCTGAAGAATTAAAAATACCAGATTATATAAAAGAGCAAATACTAGAAAAAAATAACATCGAATTTAAAGAAGAAAGAGAATTAGAAGAATCCCTTCCTAGGCTAGATATTTTATACATGACGAGAGTTCAAAAAGAAAGATTTTTTAATGAAGAAGATTATATAAGATTAAAAGATACATATATACTTGATTCTAAAAAGATGGAAAATGCGAAAAAAGATATGATAATAATGCATCCACTGCCAAGAGTAAATGAAATAGCTATTGAAGTTGATAAAGATTCAAGAGCATTTTATTTTCAACAAGCTAAATACGGAATGTATGTAAGAATGGCATTAATCTCAAAATTATTGGGGGTGAAATAATATGATGCAAATAAATACAATTCATACAGGAATAGTAATTGATCATATAAAAGCCGGAAAAGGATTAAAATTATTTAACTATCTTGGATTAGATAAAGCAGATTGTGTTGTTGCCCTTATAATGAATGTACCTTCAAGAAAAATGGAAAAAAAAGATATAATAAAAATAGAAAATAACATTAATATAGATTTAGCAGAATTAGGACTTATAGATCCTGATGTTACTATAGACATAATTGAAAATGAACAAATAACTAAAAAGTTGAAATTAAAGCTTCCTGAAAAAGTTGAAGATGTTATAAAATGCAAAAATCCAAGATGCGTAACTTCGGTTGAAAAATATATTCCACATATATTTTATCTTGTTAATGAAGAAAAAGCTGAATACAGATGCACTTATTGCGATGAAAAATATTCTTTGAAGGAAATATAAATATGAATTTATTAATAAAAAATGCAAATATTATTGATTACAATAAAAATTTTATCGGCGATATTTTAATTAAAGATGGATTTATAGAAAAAGTAGAAAAAAACATTGAAATATATTGCGATGAAATTATTGATTTAAAAGAAAAAATAATAATGCCGGGATTCATTGATTTACACAGTCATTTCAGGGATCCCGGATTCCCTGAAAAAGAAACATTAGAAACAGGTATAAACGCTGCTATAAAAGGCGGATACACATCAGTAAACCTTATGGCAAACACTAAACCAGTTTGCGATAATATGGATACTATAAATTATATATTAAAAAAAGCAGAGGAAATTAATAAAATAGATATTTATCAAACGGTATCAGCTACAAAAAATCTTGAAGGCAAAGATTGTTCTCATTTAAATAATATAAATCATCCGAAAGTAAAATTTATTTCAGACGATGGAAAAGGAATAGAGTCAGATGAAGTATTAATTGAAGTATTTAAAAAATCAAAAGAAAAAGATATGCTTTTAATATCTCATGCTGAATATTCTGAAATATTTAAAACAGATACAAGAGAAGCAGAAAATAAAATGACATTTAGAGATATAGATATAGCAGAAAAAACTAATTCAAGAATACATATAGCACACGTCAGTACAAAAGAAGCAATTGAATATATAATAAAAGCTAAAAATAAAAATGTAAAAGTTACATGTGAAATAATGCCTCATCATATTTCGTTAACAGGTGAAAAAATATATAGAGTAAACCCCCCAATAAGAGAAAAAGAAGATATTAACAAAATAATTGAAGCTATAAAAAATGATTATGTAGATATAATAGCAACCGATCATGCACCACACACATTTGAGGATAAAAAAAATGGGGCTCCAGGAATATCTGGAATAGAAACCTCTTTTTCAATATGCTACACATATTTGGTAAAATCAAATCATATATCACTTTCAAAATTATCACAATTAATGTCTCAAAGACCCGCAGAAATGTTGAAAGAAAAAAAAGGAAAAATTGAAAAAGGATATATTGCAGATCTAATAATTGTAGATACAGAAGAAAAATATTTTTTAAAAGAAGAGGACATTATTTCAAAAGGTAAAAACACACCATTTATAGGATTTGAACTTTTTGGAAAAGTTAAAACAGTTATTAAAAGTGGCAACAAAATATTTGAGGAGGTATAAAGTATGATTATAGATAAACTATTTGAAACCGTTGCAAAAAAAGGACACGTTTGTTTAGGCCTCGATACATCTATAGATTATTTACCAGAAAATTTTAAAACTCAATTTGATAATGAAGAAGATGCAATATTTAATTTTAATAAAAAAATAATTGAAGCTACAAAAGATATTGTTGCATGTTATAAAGTGCAAATAGCATATTATGAAGCATTGGGATTAAAAGGACTAAACGCATATAAAAAAACATTAGATTATATCAAATCAACTCAAAACATCATCATATCTGATGTAAAAAGAGGCGATATAGCAAAAACAGCAGAAATGTATGCAAAAGCACACTTTGAAGGTGATTTTGAAACTGATTTTATAACTTTAAATCCATATATGGGTTTTGATACATTAGAACCATTTTTACCATATTTAAAAAACAAAGAAAAAGGTATTTTCGCACTATTGAAAACTTCTAATCCTGGATTTAAAGATATACAATTTATAGAAAGTAATAATGGAAAAAAAGTTTATGAAATAATCGGAGAAAAAATTTCTTCAATAGCACAAAATTATATGGGTAATAATGAATACAGTTCCTTAGGAGCAGTTGTAGGATGCACATCAACTGAAGAAGGGCAAAATGTTAGAAACTCATTTAAAAACATATTTTTCCTTATTCCAGGTTATGGAGCACAAGGTGGAGCAGCTGAAGAAGTATCTGTTTATTTAAAAAATAAAAATGGTGGAGTTGTAAATTCATCAAGAGGCATTTTACTTGGATATAAAAAATACGATAATGGCGAAAAAAATTTTGATGAATGTGCAAGAAAAGAAACTTTGAAAATGAGAGATGATATACTCAACGTTTTGTAAAAATAGAAAAGGAGAAAAATTATGGAAAATTATAAAAAAGAATTTATTGAATTTATGCTTGAATCAGGAGTTTTAAAATTTGGAGAATTTAAAACAAAAAGTGGAAGATTATCTCCTTATTTTATAAATACCGGAAATTATAAAAATGGGATGCAGTTTTCAAAACTTGGGAATTATTACGCTGAATGTTTTAATGAAAATATAAAAGAAGAAGTAGACGCTATTTTTGGCCCTGCATATAAAGGAATATCATTATCTGTAGCTTTATCAATGTCTTTATATTCTAAATATAATAAAAATATTAATTTCAGTTTTAACAGAAAAGAAGTTAAAGATCACGGAGAAGGTGGAAATTTAATAGGATATGTTCCAAAAGATAATGATAATATAATGATAATAGAAGACGTTGTAACTGCCGGAACCTCAGTAAGAGAAAGCATAGAACTATTAAACAAAATAGCAAAAGTTAACATATTTGCTCAAATAATCTCTGTTGACAGAATGGAATTAGGCATGAATGGAAAAACAGCTATTAAAGAATTAGAGGAAGAATTTGGAATAAAAACATACCCTATTGTTACTATAAAAGAAATAATCGAACATTTACACAATAAAGAAATTAATGGTAAAATTTATATTGATGATGAAATTTATTCAAAAATAAAAGAATATATGAAAAACTATTGCGAATAATATAAAAAATATTATAATCCATCTTTAAAGATTTTTATGTAGTGTAACAGCCACGCTGCACTTTGCACGGCGTTACAGCACAGGCGACAACCTTCATCTTTTGCGTTAAACGATTGTTCAACTATCGCTCAATTACCGTTCGACGATCGTTCCCGATTAGGCACGGCGTTACAGCATTAGCAAAAACATTTGTTTAATTAAAAAAACACTCAATATTTTAATGCTTTTTTTATACATTTTTTATTTTGCCTTTTTATTTCTTTTTTATTATACCATTTATAGTTATTTGATATACATCAGGGCAGACACTTAGGTCTGCCTCTGCATTTCCATAATGAAATAAACATGATTTGTCATTTCGAACGAAAAAGTGTATTTCTCCTCACTTGCCATTTTTCCCCCTGAAATGTTCCCCAGCTCTTTGTTCTGAATTTCTCCCTGTTTTTTCCCTGTTTCAAAATATCTCCATTT
>CAYZNB010000026.1:9454-24395 GCA_964478535.1 uncultured Thermotogaceae bacterium | reverse complement strand
TTCAGTGGCCTCGCAGAAAACGCGTGGCTGTTACACTACATTAAAATCAAAAAACTGTTATTATTAAAATGTTTTTCCTGACCAACTTTTTACTTTTAGATTTTTTTATACAGCAGAAGTTATAGATACATTATATAATTTTAAAAGTTTTGGTCCAAAAAAATTATTATGTTGTTCCATTTCTTTTGAAAAAAACATTTTTTCATGAACTTCTTTAATATTTCCAGAGATAGATCCCCCTGTTACAGGTATCAAAGTTTCCCCATCATAATAATATCCTGAGCGTATTTCTCCGCCAAAATCTCCAGTTATTACATCCATATCAAAATCTGAAAAAGAAATTATTTCAAGATATTTTTCCTTTTTAAGTTCTTCTTCAGAATATTTTCCAGATGAAACGCATATATTTGAAGATTCTCCAGTTACAGGTATTTCTAAATATTGACAATATCGACTATTTCCAAATATTTTTTTTATTTTGCCTTCTTTTATTATTTCTACTTCTTTTAACATAATACCATCTTTATCGTATGGTGAAGAATAAGTTGAATTTTTTAAATATGGATCAAATTTTAAATTTAGTTTGTCGCCAGTAATATTTTCTCCTTGAATAAAATCATTTTCTTTAGATTGCGAAAAATTATCATAAATCATTCTTGCATTGCATTTATTGTAATAATATCCAAAAAATGATTTTATAAATTCTCCATTTAATATAATAGGCATATCTTTTAATTCTGGTGTAAAAGTAGCTTTAGATCTATTTTTTGCAATTTCAAAAAGTTTTTTTATATTATTTTTAATATAATCTTCTGATAATTCTGAAAAATTTAATTCTGAATGTATTTCAACCTCTTCTGTATTTTCTTCTTTCCAACTTATTATTATATCTACTAAAAATTTTAATTTTATTGAAGATACATCTGTTTTTTTTGAATTTACTATTCTATGTTCTATTTTATCACAAAAAATCTCACAAGAATTTATAAATCCATATTCATAGTTATCATTTGAGTATATAAAATCATAAATTTTTTCTCCTAAAAAATTTAAAGAATTCTCTTCTTCATTTTTTTCTTCGTATAAAATATCATCATTGTTTTCAAGTATTTCGTAATGTTCATTATATACAAATTTTGAAGAATATAAATTTTGATTTATTAATTCTTCTAATTCTTCTTTTTCTGTTTCAGGAGTAATTTTAAAACTTGAACTACCTTTATATTTTTTCCCATTTTCTTCAAAATCATTATAAATAGTTAAAATATAATTTGTTATTATTTTTGTTCTATTCATATCAATTTCTTTTTTTATCATAAACAATTCATTTGAAGAAATTTTTTCGTATTCTATTTTCCATTCTTTAACATTTAATTTTAATAAAGTATCTTTAATTATTTCTAACATCAACCTAACCTCACTTTTGTTTTTATAAAAGGTCCACCACAAGAAACTTTTACATACTCTTTATATCCTTTTCCACAAGCTCCAGAGCCAAATAATTCAAAATCATCAGAAATCATATCTATATTTTTTAGAACATCTGGAACATATCCCGTAACTATTACTGGAGAATAATAATTTTCTGTCAATTTTCCATCTTTTATTTCAATTGCCGTTAATAACAAGCATTGTATTCCCCAATTTTTAGGATCTTCCATACCAGATAATTCGTCAGTAAGCATAAATCCACTATCAATTTTACTTATCATATCTTCAAGTTTATCTTTTCCAGGAGAAAAAAAAGTATTTGTCATTCTAGAATATACTTTATTTTCGAATGATTCTCTTTTTCCATTTCCTGTAGGTTCTACATTTAATTTAATTGCAGAAAGAATATCATTAATACCTTTTTTTAATATACCTTTTTCAATAATTATAGTATCTTTACTTAAGACTCCTTCATCATCAAAAAAATAAGATGAAACATGCTGTGCAGATTTTGCTCCGTCATGCATTTGAACTAATTCTGAAGCAACAGGACTATTCATATATTCTTGAGCTTTTGCACGATTTTTTACAAACATATCCATTTCTACTCCATGCCCAAAAGCTTCGTGAGCGATAAGCCCTGCAATTTCAGGAGAACATATAACGTCATATTCTCCAGGTTTAATTCTTTTAGCACTTAGTAATTTTTCAAGTTTTAATATTTCTTTTTTCATATATTCTTCTTTAACTTCATTCAGAATTTCTATACCTTTTAAACCTGAAAATGCTTTATAAATATATTTAGTATTTCCGTCTTTTAATACTATTGGAATTACATAAAGTTGTGACCATATATAAGATTGTTCAAGCTCTTTGTTTTCACTTATGAAAAACTTTGAAACTTTCACCCATTCGAAAACAGCTTTTGAATCTATTATATGAGGGCTGAATTTATAAAAAGAATTCGTGAGATCTTTTAGTTTTTTTAGTACCTCTTCTATAGGAAATTTTTCAGGATTTAATTGAACTTCTGAAAAAAATTGTTTTTCAATTTTTTCTTCAATAATTAACGGATATTCCGATAACTGAATATTTTTTGATTTTAACTCTAAAGAATAGCCTACTTCTTTTTTTATTTTAGTAATAACCTCAGAAAAATTTTCTTCATTAAACTCGTTAAAAGAATGTTCGGTATAATTAAATCCGTTGAAAACTCTTACAACAAAACCTCGCTCTTTCCAAAGAGTATCACTAATTGATGTTGTTTTTTTACTTACGGAATATTGTTTACCAACACAATCCATTCCAAGTATAGAAACATATTTGTACGATTTTCTTAATTCTAAAACTAATTTTTTTGCAATATTTTTTTTCTTTTCCAAAAATTTAGAATTTTCTACTTTCATTTTTTACCTCCAATATTTTTTTAAAAAAAAGACCGGATAACCCCGGTCTTTTAACTACATTCTTTTAATTTTTCTTTTAGTTCCGTAAGTTCGTTATTTATTTTTTCCCATTCTTCTTCAAGAGCTTCATCATGTTCATCTGGACCCATATACTTTTCTACTGCGTTTCTTTCAGTTTCGAGGACTTTAATTCTTTCTAAAAAATCTTCTTTAGTTTTAAGTTCTTTTTTCATTAACTCCACCCCCTTTTAAATATTTTACCACAAAATCTTCATTAAGACAAGACATCATTTTGAAATTAATCATTAATAATAGCAGTTAAATAATTGTATTTTCGTAATATTAACTGTTATAATAATAGAATAATTTTTTTGCTTTTTTTTTATCAAATAAAATGATATAATTAAAAAGATATAAGTAAAAAATTCAAATCATTTTTTTAAGGAGGGTGAAGAAATTGAATAATAGTTTTATAGGCGTTTTAAAGTATGCTTATGTTAGAGAAGAAGAAGGAAAAAATTTTTATAAAAGCAGAATGAATGATTTAAAAAATGAACAATCAAAAGAAATTTTTGAAATGCTAACAGAAATGGAAAGTGATCATATGAACACGATAAAAGAATTAATATTAAACATTGAAAACGAAGAACCATTTCAGTTTGATCATCTCAAAGAAGCTGAAAATATATTTGAAAAACGAGAATTAAAAGAAATCGTCGGCGGAGAAGTGAATAATTTAACTTCAGATCTTTCCATTGTGAGAATGGCTTATTTAATAGAAGAAGATTTCGTAAAATTTTATGAAGATGCCGCATCAAAAACTAAAGATGAAAACTTAAAAGAAATACTTATTACTTTAGCTAAATGGGAAAAGTCTCATAGAGATATGCTTAATAATCATTACAGAGATTTGAGTAAACTTTATTGGGCTGAAATGGGTTTTGAGCCTTTATTTTAAAAAAATCGGCTTAATAATAAGCCGATTTTTTTTAATTTTCTTTTTCTATTTTTTCTAGCATTTTAGATATTTCATGATTTAAATCTTCATACAAGGAATTAAGAGTGTCATCAGGCATTCTTTTTATTTTATTTAACTTTTCAGGAACTCCACTTCTTTTACCAGGCAAACATGCATTAGAATCTGTTTCACCTTTTGTAAAAGCTTTGGCATAAGCCGAGCAACCCGGATATCCACATGCTCCACAGTTTATTCCTGGCAAAGCCGTCTCTACTACAAGAACCCTTACATCTTCTTTCACTTCAAATTTTTTAGCTGAAAAAGCTAAAAAAGTTCCAGCAAACAATCCTAAAACTCCTAAAAAAAGGATAGCATATATGAGCGTTATCATTTTTTACCTCCTTTAAATTGTTACCATTCCGGAAAAACCCATGAATGCCATAGATAATAATCCAGCTGTAATTAAGGCTAAAGCAGTTCCTTTGAAAGGTGCCGGAACATCACTAAGCTCTATTTTTTCTCTTATAGATGCAAACAATATCATGGCAAGACCAAATCCAAGAGCTGATGCAAAAGAATTTACGATAGTTTCTATAATATTATAATTTGTTTGAATATTAATCAGAGCAACTCCAAAAACTGCACAATTTGTTGTAATAAGTGGTAAATATATCCCTAATGATTCATAAAGAGCTGGACTAGTCTTTTTTACAAAAAATTCAACAAACTGAACTAAAGAAGCTATTACTAAAATAAAAACTATTATTCTTAAAAATTCTATTCCTAATGCAACGAGTGCGATATTTAAAATCCAACTTATTATTCCAGCCATAGTCATAACAAATATTACAGCGAGAGACATACCTGTTGCTGAATCTAATTTTTTTGATACTCCCAAAAAAGGACATATCCCTAGAAATCTTGATAATATAAAATTGTTTACAAGAGTTGCTGACAAAAAGATAAGAAGTAATCTCATTTTTTAGCACCTTCTTTTGCTTTTTTTTCTTTTCTAATACCTATATAATTGAACATCGCAAGTAACAATCCTAAAGTTATAAATGCTCCTGGCGGTAATATGAAAGCGTGCATATTTAAAGCTTCTCCCCATATTTCAAACCCAAAAATAGATCCATTACCAAACAACTCTCTAACAGAACCTAATAAAACTAAAGCCCCTGTAAAACCTAACCCAGTTCCTAAAGCATCTATAATAGAATCAAAAGGGGTATTTTTAGATGCAAAAGCTTCAGCTCTTCCCATTATCATACAGTTTACAACAATTAACGGAATAAATAATCCTAAAGTTTTCCATAGTTCATAAGTAAACCCATGCATCAATAAATCAATCATAGTAACAAAAGAGGCTATTACAACTATATAAACAGGAATTCTTATTTTTGTAGGAACAAGGTTTTTAATTAAAGATATCATCAAATTCGACATTATAAGAACAGATGTTGAAGCTAATCCCATACCTAAAGCATTTGTAGAATTTGTCGTCGTTGCTAAAGCAGGGCACATACCTAAAACTTGTACAAATACTGGATTATTTGTTATAAGACCATTTTTAAAAGTAGCCATTTTCGACATTTTACATCACCCCTTCATTTCTGAGGAAATCGACAGCAATTTCTATAGACTTTGCAACTCCATTAACTGTTATAGTTGCTCCAGTAAGCACATCCGCAGTATTAATCATATAATTATTTGATTTTGCATCTCTTATAATTTTTTTATGTGCATCTTCATTTGCTATGTTAGCTCCTAATCCTGGTGTTTCCTGAGAATAGTCTATTACTTTTATACTATTCATATTAACTATATTATCTTCTTTTAAAAAAGAAATAACAGAAATTACATCTCCACCATACCCTATTCCAGATACAGTCAATATATAAATTTCTTTACCATCTTCTTCAAATTTATATGCGGGAGAAAAAACCTTAGCATTTTTACTATTTTTATATATTATATTTTCATCCGATTCTTTCCAAATAACTTTATTTAAATCTTCTTCTGAAGAAGGGCTTTTAGAAATCAAAAATTCATCTGTATCAGAACTTTTAAGAACAAGTTCTATTGCTTGTAATTTTGCATTGAATTCTGCTTTTTCAATATAAGGTAGTGTAACTAAATATACCACACCAAGTAAAAAACCTGAAATTAAAGTGAATATCATCAAAACGAATCCTGTTTTTAAATATTCTTTCATTTTACATCACCCTTTAATTTTGTTCCATAAATTCTTGGTTTCGTCCAAAGATCTATTAAAGGAACAAAAGCATTCATTATGAGTATTGCAAAAGAAACTCCTCCTGGAAATGCTCCAAAAACTCTTATAATTACAGTTAATAACCCTATACCTAATCCAAACACAAACTGCCCTTTCATAGTCATAGGCGAAGTTACCATATCTGTTGCCATAAAGAAAGCTCCTAACAACAATCCTCCAGCAAGTAAGTGAAATAAAGGAGTTGCATATGAATCTGGATTTATCAGCCATAATATTCCTGTCATTATAAACACTGATGATATATAAGTTATAGGAACCATTAATTTTATTCTTTTTCTTATAACTAAATAAACAAATCCTATTATTAAAGCTAAAGCACTTATTTCACCGATAGATCCCGGAATTCTTCCTAAAAACATATCCATATAACTATAATTTTGTAATGCCTCTGCAGGTCCTGAAGAAGCTAACAAACCTAACGGTGTCGCAGAAGTAATTAGTTCTGTATTATTAAAAGGAATATCCCATGTTGTCATTGCTATTGGAAATGACACTACTAAGAAAACTCTCCCTACGAGTGCCGGATTAAAAATATTTTGTCCCAATCCCCCAAAAACATGTTTCCCTAGAATTATCGCAACTAAAACACCTATCAAAACATGATACCAAGTTACCGCAAGAGATAAATTTAACCCAAGTAAAAGTCCTGTTACTGACGCCGAAAAATCAGGGGTAAAGTCTTTTCTTTTTCTTAAAAATCTCATCGCAACAAATTCTAATAACTCGGCAGATATTGTAGATAATAAAATTATATAAAGTGCTTTGAGACCAAAAGCCCAAACTGCAAATATCGTTGCAGGTATTAACGCGATTAATACGTCAATCATTACTTTTTTTGTAGAATTTTTGGTTCGTAAATGAGGTGCTGCTGATGTATTTAATTTCATTTATTTCCCCTTCCTTTGGCTCATAATTCTTATTATTTTTTTGCTCGTTTTAAATGTTTTTGCTAAATCTATATGAGACGGACATATATATGAACATGCTCCGCATTCTATACAGTCCATAATACCAATTTCTTTTGCATCATCTTGTTTTCTATTATCTAAAAGCTTTTTCATTAGATAAGGTTGCAATCCAGTAGGACAAACCATTACACACGCTGAACATCTTATGCATGGATATGTTTTATCTGTTTTAACTACATCTTTAGTCATTACTGTTAAAGCGTTATTTCCTTTAAATGTTGAAAGATTTATATCCGGAAGAGGTATTCCCATCATAGGGCCACCATATAAAATTCTATCAATCTTATCTTCATCAAATAACCCACAAACATCTAAAAGCTCTTTAACTTTCGTCCCTATTCTAAAAATATAATTTCCAGGTTCTTTAACGCCTTCTCCTGTTAAAGAAATTCCTCTTTCCACTAAAGGTTTACCTTTAAATACAGCTTCATAAACCGCAAAAGCTGTAGAAACATTTACAACAACTATTCCAATATCTATTGGAAGCTTTCCGCTTGGAACTTCTTTATTTGTTATAGCTTTTATAAGCTGTTTTTCTGCTCCTTGAGGATATTTTGTTTGAAGTTTTACAACATCAATTTGATCATTCTTTGCTGCCTCTTCCATTGATTTGATAGCTTTGGGTGTATTATTCTCAACACCTACATAAGTATGCTGTGCTCCAATTATATGCATTATTATTTCTATTCCCTTAAATATTTCTTGAGTTCTTTCTATCATCATTCTATCATCGATAGTAATATAAGGCTCGCATTCAGCTGAATTAATAATCAAAGTATCTGCTTTTTTGCCTTTTGGAATAGAAAGTTTAACATGAGTTGGAAACATTGCACCACCTAATCCAACAATTCCCGAATCTTTTATCCTTTGAATAAGCACTTCTGAAGTCTCTTTTTTAAAATCTTTTATTTCTTCAAATAACTGCCACTCATCGTCAGATGTTCTTTTAATTACTATAATTTTATCTTTTTTACCAGTTGCAGCATTTATCATTTCTGTTATTTCTGTTATTTCTCCAGTAACCGACGAATGAATATTTGCAGAAATAAAACCTTCAGCTTGAGCTATCATTTGGCCCGTTTTAACTTTTTGTCCCACTTCTACAATGGGCTTTGCAGGAGTTCCTAAATGATTACTCAAATAAATAAAAACTTCATTTGGTAAAGGCAAAGCTTTAATCTCTTTGTTTTCAGATAATTCTTTCTTTTCAGGCGGATGAACTCCACCTTTAAAGGTGAGAAACGCCATAAAATCCCTCCTTAACTCTTTCTAATAGTAGGTACATTATAATTATCTTTTTTTGGTTTTTCATTATAATAAGGTCTTGTACAAAATTCACAACCTGAAGTCTTTTCTGCTTCTTTTCTATTCAATTCTATTTTTGGTAATTCTATCAAATTACCATTTTCATCAAATTTGAAATCTGTATTATCATATTTTTCTTTTGAATAAATTATTTCACGAGAATATTGAATTTTTCTATATCTTTCTAAAGAAGGTTTTTCGTAACTCCCCATTAACGTTCCTTTTATAGGGGTAAAAGCAAATAAACCTACAGTTACATTTATTTTTTTTAATTTCTCCATAAGACTTATCAAATCAGCATCACATTCTCCAAGCCCTACTATAAGGTGTGTAGTGATTTTGTTCACGTAAAGTTCGGCACTTTTGCACAAGATCGAGAAAAAATTATCAAAATGTGTTCCTTTAATTTTTTTAAATAGATTTTCATCTGCAACATCTATAGCTATTCCTAAATTATCTATTTCGTAATCATCAAAAAGTTTTTTAACTTCTTCAATATTTTTGGGTCGTATCGAAACGGAAATTTTTATATCTTTCTCTTTAAAAAAGGAAAGAAGTTCATAAAGTTCTTCTTCATAATTTATAGAAGATACTACTTGCAAACATATTCTTTTAAATAAATTTTCATCAAAAATATTTTTGAATTCAGTTAATGAAAGTTCCTTCCAAGTAACTCTTGAAAGCATGTTTAGTGAAGTCGAAGAATTTCGAGCTTGTGCACAAAATTGACAGTTATAAACACATTTTTCCCCTAACATAATATAACCTGTAGGCATTTCAAAATCTAACTTCCCTTTTTTTATTCCTAATTTTACAGCAGTGGCATAAGATATTTTCATGATGTTTAGAGTTAAGAAAAATAGTAAAACCTTTAAAAAGTTCTTGCCGAAAATATTAAACTACATATATATAAAATTTTAATGACTTTTTTTTAAAGTTTTACTAAGATTTTCAGTTTCTCTATTCCTCCTTTAAAAAAATTTATTTTTCAACATAATATATATAATCAAATTCTTCGTATTCAAATATAAAAAGATCAAACATTTCTTCAGAAACAGTTTTTTTTACAGTAGCTTCATTTAAAAAGGAATCCAAAGGTAATGCTAGGATTCCTTCCACTTCGTTTATTGTTTTCATGGAATTTTCAAAATCTTTTTTTTTGAAATTTTTAATTGAAATTATTTTATTCATATATGATAATGTCATCACAGAAAAAAATATAGTAGTTGTCAGTATTAAAAAGGTTATTAACAATTTCACTTAAAATGCTCCCAACCATATAGCTATAAGAATTATAACAAGAATTCCAATCACAGAAAAACTTGCTATCAAAATTATGTCCATTGAAGACATTTTATTTGAAAAATCATTGACTTTTTTACTATTACTAACATCAAGATCCCCTATTATATCCATTTTATCATTTTTCTCATAATATTTGTCCTGCTGTTTTCTTAAAGACATTAATTTTGTTTCATTTATGTTTATTTTCAAACTTTTTAATACCACTGTTTTCCCATAAGTTCCGTTACCTAAATCTATCTTTAAAAATATATAATCTGTATTTGGAATTAATTCTTTCGAAATAAGATTCCCTTCTATAATTTCTTTATTACCATTTTTACTCATTTCAATTACAAAAAGAGGATCACCCACATCTAATTTATAAACAAGTATACCTTCCAAAGGGTCGATTACCGGATAAACCTCTAATGCTTTTATTACATCTTCTCTTTTTAAATACTCAAAAACACCTTCTTCCCCTTTTTCTTTTGTTGCTGAAAGCCAAGTCAAATCTTCATATCTATATTTTTGAGCAACAAGTTTTATACTTGTTTCATTAGCCCAATCAAAAAGAATATCCTGAACTATAGCCTTTAACACATATGGATCACCTTCTTCTACAGCAAGATGAAATTTAGTACTTATAGTGTCCAATCCATATTTTTTTATTGTTGTAAAAAAATATGCATTGAATTGTTTGTTTAAGTTCATTGTTTTAGAATCTTTTAATAGCGTATAATTCAAAATATCCATTTTTGATTTAAAGTTAATATATTCTTCACTTATATCAGGTATTTCATATTCTTTAATTGTTTTTCGATTTAATATAGATACATTGAATTCAGGATTTTGCCTTTTTTTCCCAAATATATATCCAAAATATGTCTCACCAGTTAAAGAAGATGACGCTAAAAATTTTATAGCATAAAAATCCATTTTATTTCCTCCTAAATTTCTTTAATAATACCTTCACCCGACAGCAATTCTTTTGATTTAAAATCAGTTTCTTTTATATTGTTATCAATAACACAATTTTTACCTATAATAACATTCTCTGGAATCACTGTGTTATAACCAATTAAAGTAATATCGGAGTTATAAATATTCGCATCTATCTTAGATTCATTAAATGTCCCAAGCCCTATTTTAACATTTTCCCCTATTACAGTATTTTCACATACAACTGCTTTATTTAAAACTGCATTTTTTTTGATTACCGCTCTGTTCATTATTACTGAATCTTTTATTTCGGCTCCTTTTTCTATAACAACACCTTGAAAAATTACTGAATTTTCAACATTACCTTCAACTTCAGCTCCTTCACTTATAAAGCTTTTTACCACTCGGGAATTTTCTGATATATATGCAGGCGGAAGTTCTTCCGATTGCGTATATATTTTCCATGTTTTATCATGCAAATCAAGAGGAGGTAGAGGCCCTAAAATTTCAAGGTTCCCATCCATGTAAGAATCAAGTGTTCCTACATCTCTCCAATAACCTTCAAAATTATACGCATATAAATCATAATTGTTATTTAAAATAAAAGGAATAATATTTTTACCAAAATCATTTTCAGAATTTGAATCTTTAGAATCTAATATAAGCATTTTTTTCAAGAAATCCCAACTAAAAATATATATTCCAAGAGAAGCCAAAGTACCTTTCGGATTTTTCGGTTTTTCTTGAAATTCAACTATTTTATTAAAAGGATCAGTAACCATTATT
This sequence comes from uncultured Thermotogaceae bacterium, assembly GCA_964478535.1. Lineage (GTDB taxonomy): Bacteria > Thermotogota > Thermotogae > Petrotogales > Petrotogaceae > CAYZNB01. Next base: position 13,022 of record CAYZNB010000026.1, on the reverse strand, counting down.
CCAAATCTATGTGTTTCAGATAATGGGACTTCCATACAAGCTATTGTGCAATCAGAATTTTTTTCTATATGATAATCAATTATTTCATTATAATCCATTTTATAAATATGATCTCCAGATAAAATCAATACAAAATCAGGATTATATTTATCTACAAATTCAATATTTTGATATACAGCATCTGCAGTACCTTTATACCATGAAGTATCCGATCTGCTTAAATATGGTGGTAAAACGTGAAGTCCCCCATCTTTAATGTCTAAATCCCAAGGTCTTCCTATCCCCAGATGATCTACAAGTTGATGTGGCATATATTGAGTTACAACACCCAACGTCTCTATTCCTGAATTTATACAGTTTGAAATTGCAAAATCAATTATTCTATATTTCCCTCCGAAAGGCACTGCTGGTTTTGCAAGATTATTTGTTATCACTCCTAAACGTGTTCCTGCACCTCCAGCTAAAAGCAAACTGACTATCTTCATATCTCGCACCCCCTTTTAAATAACAGAATTTTTATCGACACATATTATTTGAGTTTTAGATCCTATCAACTGTCTTCTTTCTCTTATTGTAGATTCTTTATCTATAATAGATTTTTTTATCACAGCACCTTCTTCAATTATTGTATCTTGCATTATAACTGAATCTTCTATAATTGCGCCAGCTTTAACGATTACCCCTCTTGAGAGTATAGAATTTTTTACTTGTCCATTAATAATAGAACCATCAGCAATAAAAGAATCAGAAACATTAGCGTTAATATTTATTTTTGGAGGGGCTTCATCTTTTAGTTTCGTATATATTTTTCTACCAGAATAAAAAATTTCCTTTCTTATTCCTTTTTTTAATATATCCATATTTATATCATAATATTCTTCAACTGATTTTTTAATATTTCTCCAATATCCTTCAAATTCGTAAGAAAAGACTCTTAATTTTTTTATGTTTGGTATAACAACATCCATCAAAAGATTATATTGTCCATTAGGTACTGTTGAATATAATAATTCTAATAGTAATGATTTATTTATAAAATATATCCCTAAAAAAACTTCATTAGATTTTTTTTCTGAACTTTTTTCATGCATTTCTGTTATTCTTGATTCTTCATCTTTAAATATTTGACCATATTGGGAGTAATCAAATTTTTCATCTTTTATTTTTTTTGTTACTAAAGTTATATCCGCACCATTTCTTACATGTTGTTTAAACATTTCCCTATAATCCATATTATAAATATGATCCCCAGAACCAATTAAAACAAAATCTTCATAAGATTTTTTTAAAATAGTCATATTTTGAAAAATCGCATCTGCGGTTCCTTTATAATACATATTATTTTTCATCGTGTTCATAAAAGGTTGTAATATAAACATACCACCTCTTTTTCTATCCAAATTCCATTCCTTACCGCTTCCAAGATGATCCATTAAAGATCTCGGGTTATACTGAGTTAAAACTCCTACTTTATTAATCCCAGAATTAACCATGTTACTTAAAGTAAAATCTATAGCTCTGTATTTTCCAAAAACGGGTACGGCAGCACTTGTTCTTTTTGCAGTAAGATTTCTAAGGTTATCTTCTCCCGATCCTGACAAAATAAAACCTAATACTTTCATTTTTTCCACCCCATTTCGTTATTAAATTTTAAACCAAAGACATTTTAAATATAAACTTTCAGGAATTTGAATTACCCATGGATGATCACAAGATTGATAAGTTATTCCTATTACTTGAATTTCTTTTTTTTGATTAAAATAAGCTTTTCTCGTTGACTCTATTAACAAATCTATATCAGCCTGATAAGCACAACTACATAACCCCATTATTCCATCTTCTTTTAATAAATAAGAGCTTTTCTCTACCAGACTTTTAAATAATTCTACACCTTTTTTTCTTTCTTGTTTTTTCTTTATCATTGACGGAGGATCAAGAACTATAAGATCAAATTTTTTTCCTTTATAATTGCTTGAATACTCTTCAAAAGTTGTGTTAAAAAAATCTATATTTTCAAAATTATTAAAATTTTTATTTTTTTCCGCCATTTCAATACTATCTTTATCTTTATCTAAAGCTATAACTTTTTCAGCACCCGCATAAGCCATATTAAAAGCAAATGCACCTGTATAAGTATGTGCGTCTAAAACATGATCGCCTTTATTTATTAAACTTCTCACAAAAAATCTTGAATCTCTTTGATCAAAGAAAAAACCCGTTTTTTGACCTTTCTTTATATCGACAAAATATTTTATTCCGTGCTCTTCAATAATTATATCACTTTCAATTTCTTTTCCATAAACAATGCCTACATTTCTTGAAATATCCTCGGAAATCCCTGTTTCAAAATCACTTCGTTCATAAATTGATTTTGGATTCTCCAATTTTATTAAAATATTAATTATAAAACTTTTAAATTTTTCCATACCTATATTTCTAATCTGAAGAACATAAATATCATCGTATTTATCGATTATAAGACCCGGAAGACCATCTGCTTCAGCATGAATGTATCTGAAAAACTTTGAATTTATTCCTAACCTTTTTTTTCTTGCTTTTTCAATTTTCTTTTCAAAAAAAATTTCGTTTATTTCCTCATCATAAAACGTCAACATTTTACATGCAATATTAGAATTAGAATAAATACCTTTTCCTATGAATTCATAATCTGAAGAAAAAACATTACATAACTCACCATCATTTTTATCTCCTGAAATTTCAAGAGTTTCATCTTTAAAAATCCATGGATATAAATTTTTTACTTTTTTTTCTTTATCCTTTTTTAATTTAATTATTATCATTTTCCATTCCTTTAATTTTTCCGTCTACAATATAATAAGAAGTCTCGGAATATTTTTTTATGATTTCATCATGAGAAGCTATAAAAAAAGTTCTATTAGATGAAAGTTTTTGCATAAGTTGCATTATATTTTCTTTGTTTTCTGAATCTAATGCAGCTGTTGGTTCATCACATAAAATAAGTTCTGTACCACCTACAACTGCTCTTAATATTGCTGCCCTTTGCATTTGTCCTGTAGATAACTGCGAAGGATATCTATCGAGTAAATCTTTTATTCCCATCATTTCTGAAAATTCAATTATTTCATTTTTGTTTTCTAATCCTCTTATATTTTGAGCAACTTTACAATTTTCAAATACTGTAAGCTCTTTAAGCAAATTAAAATTTTGAAATATGAAGCCAATTTTATCAAAATCATTATTAAAATACGATTTTACAGACCCTGTATAATTTTTTATAAGATTACCAATTATAAATAAAAGAGTTGACTTGCCGCTTCCAGAAGGGCCATAAAGACTGATTATTTGATTTTTATATATAGTCAAATCAACATCATTCAAAACGTTATTTATATTATCATAAGAATAAGATAATTTTTCTACATCTAACAATTTATTCATCATCTCTCAAAGCCTCCATAACATCAAATTTCAAAATATTTCTTGTCGTTATTAAACTAAAAATAAAAGCTATTGAGATATTCAACATTAAAGCAATAATAACATTTATCCAATTCATATTCACCGGAAGATATTCTAAATAAAATAT
>CAYZNB010000026.1:2787-9354 GCA_964478535.1 uncultured Thermotogaceae bacterium | reverse complement strand
GCAATTAAACTATCTACTTCAAGAGCTTGCGTTAACACTTCATTAGATTCTTTCCAAGTTATTGCATTATATCCTTTTAAATTTTTTTTCTTAAAAATTTCAGGTTTATAAGGATTTTTTAAAATTATTCCAGAAAATTCTTTTTCATCATCAACATTTTTAAAAAGTATTATGTTTGAATCAAAACTATAAACACCTGATTGAAAAATTCCTGAAACTTTATAATTCCTAAAAATAGGAATTATTCCTTTTGCTTTAAAGACTGCAATTGTAGACCCAATTTCCGCATTTAACTTTTCAGCAAGATCTTTACCTATTACAATTCCATCATCAAAATTACCTTTAATCAAAGTGTTTGAAAAAAATTCTGATTCATCAAACTCTATTAATTGAATAAATTCAACTTTCCCCCGAAAAGATAACATAGCTCCGCCGTAATTGAATTTAAAAGTTTCTTCAGCATCATTATGTTCTTCATTGAACTCTCCACTAACAATTATATGAGGGAAAAAATTTACTATAGATTCTACAAGTATCCTATCAAACCCATTTATTATTGAAGTAATTACTATTATTCCCCAAACAGCTATAGTCATTGATATCATTGCAAACCTAAAGTTTCTTTTAGATTTCTTTAAAAATCCTTTCACTATAGTATTAACAGCTTTATTTTTTAATTTAGTCATTTAAAATCACCAAAACATCGTATCTTAAAGGATTAGTAAGATTTTTACTGAAATGTTTAATAGCATCATAATAAACCTCAGAATCATCTATTATAACAAAAGTTTTATCAAAAGATTTTTTTAAATCATTCATTAATTTCTCTTCGTTTATTTTATTCCTTATTATTACATAAGACAAGCTCGGATCATATCCTTCAATTTTACTATCAAGTACTTTCAAAACATATCCTGATTCTTTCCATTGATTAAAAACATAAGTATAAAAATTGTACATAGGATTAGTAAAATTTTTTGTCACGAGAAGTCGAATTCTTGATGTTGAAGATAAAACTTCAATATTTTCCAAATCATTTTTTAATAAATTTACAGTACGATTTATCTTATTTTCATCTGTTAGAACATAATTTTGCTCTATTATGTAGGGAAATTGAATAAATTCCATTTCATTTTTCCTTACTGAAGGATATAACTCCATCATTTCTAAAGTAGCGAGATTATTTTCAGTTTCATTCATCACATAAGTTGCAGTATCAATTAACTTTTTAAATCCTTGACTGTTTGCGGCGTTTAAAAGTGCAAATACCGCATTTTTTTGTCTCTCTATTCTTCCTAAATCTCCCATAGCATCGTGTCTAAACCTAATATAATATAAAAGCTCTTGACCATTTAAATAATTATATCCTTTTTTAAAATCAATAAATAATTTTTGATTATAATCCTCATAAAACATATCCTCGTGAAAATAAATTTCAACTGGCGAAAGAATATCCCCCACATTTTTAAAAATATTATAATTAAAAGCAATATAATCATTTAATTCAATTTCAAGTAAATCAGATAAATAAGTTAAAAGATAATCAACACCATATAAATGATATAAAGAGTTGATTCTTCTATAAGTTTCATTAACTTCTAAAAGTAAATCTCTCGGAACTGATAAAATATTTATTTTATCTTCATGAAAAGCGGCCACCATTATCAAATCCGTTCTTAAATACTTTTCTTGAAGATCTTCACTATCTATTCCGAGTATCAAAACATAATAAGGCGTTTTTAAAGATGATTCACTTTTAAACAAATTATTTCCTAATATAAAAAATGAAATTACTATTAATAATAAAGATAAAACAACTAAAACCCGAGAAAGGATTTTATTCAAAAATATCACTCCACAATTCTTTTAATATATTCAAAAATTTCGTTATCAATATAATTTCTTTCAATAGTTAAACCATCATGTGTTTTAACTATAACGGGCTCATCAAAATATCCCTTTAAATCAAGCGTTCTGTAATCTGTAATAGCATAATTCGAAAAACCTTTCAAAAAAACATTCAGTGCGCCGAGAGTTAAATTAGTTTCTCTATCGTATTTTTCTATTGTTTTTAAAATATTATTTAACTGAAAAAAGTCTAAAAAACTAGAATTCCTATATTTTAATGCATCAAAAAAGCCCTCTATATCCATTCTATTACCTTTTAACTTGTGAATTATTTCTTCTTTCATCATTGTAGACAAATTAATATAATAATTTCTTTCAGATGCAATTGAAAATTGCCTTAAAAAAATATCTGTAGCCTCTTTTAAATTTTGATTGTCAAAAGTTTGAAAGTTATTAGTAAAAGTAGAATTATTTTCTGCTTTTACTATATATACTTTTCTTTTCTCTTTTAATACCCTTATAAAATATATTTCATCTTCATAACTTATAGTGTAAGTTAAACTTATTAATTTGTTTTCAATTGCACCATTTATGCTATAAAATTTAACCCCTAAAAATCCAATTGCAATTAAAATAATGATTAAAAAAATAATAACAAACTTGTTTGGTCCTTTCTTTCTCCTATTATTACCCAAAGATAATTTCGCCATTTATTCTGCCTCCATAATATATTTATTGTAAGTTTTTATTGTTTCATTTAAAATATGCAAATTATTTTTTAAAGCATATTCTATTTTATTCTTTATTATACTTATATAACTTAATTCTAAAGAAGATAAACTTAATTGCCTTAATTCTTCAACTCCATCAAAACACCTTCCTTTTTCAAGAGAATCAGAAATAATTAGTATTTTACCAATATCGTTAATTTTATATTTCCCTTGAGTATGATATTTTATCGCTGAATAAATATTTTTATTTATTTTATATTTTTTTTTGCAAAATTCAGCGGCAACAGGTCCGTGAAGAAGAATTGGATAATTTAACATAATTGGATTTAATTTAATTTTATAAAATTTTGCTAATGATACGAGTTTTTTACTTTCAAGATCTCTAAAAATATCATGCGCTAAAATTGCTATTTTTGTTGAAATTTTATCTACACCATATTTTTCCGCCATCATTAAACCATACTCTAATACATTTGATATATGTTTTTTTCTTAACGATTTTTTAATTGTTATAGAACTTATTTTGATTAAATCACTTATTATAAAATTATAATTCAAAAAAATCTCTCCAGTTTAAAAAATATCATATTCTTCGCTAATAACCTCAAACCCTGTAAAAATATTTATATCAATTTCCAAATTCTCTATAAGAGATAACAAATAATCTCTTTCTCTACTTACTGCTGAAATTAAAAAACATAAAAATTTTTTTGAATCATTATTATTATGTTCAATAATAGATATATTATGCTTTTTTTTTAAAAAATTCATTAAACTTTTTGAAATGCTTCTTTTTTCTTTTAAAGAAGAAATTACCGTTAATTTCACACATAATTCCAATTTTAAACAGTGCAAATCTACCACTTCTTATACTGTAATTTTCCTTGAAGATGTTCTTCAAATCTTGCCATAACAAAAAGCAAATCAGAGAGTCTGTTTATATACTGCATTAAAAAAGAGTTTACAGAATCTCTTTTTGAAAGAGAAATAGCTCTTCTTTCAGCACGTCTCGAAATAGTTCTACATACATCAATTTTTGCCGAAGAAATTGTACTCCCCGGAAGCACGAACCCTTTTAAATTTAAAATATTTTCAAAATAATGAACGTATTCTGTAAGTTTTTCGGCATCCTTATTTTCTATTGGTTTTACATATAATTTTTCTTTTGAGGCCAATTCTCCTGCCACTTTAAAAAGGTCATTTTGAATTTCTTCTATTATATTAAAAATTTTTTTTGATACCACATAATGTTTTGCTTCAGCTAAATGTGAATTTAATTCATCAATAGTTCCATAAGCTTCAACTCTTAAATCATCTTTATCAACACGTTCGCCACTCCATAAACTTGTCTGACCTTTATCTCCTGTTTTTGTACTTATAGACATATTTTCACCTCCACTCATACTATTATAACAAAAAAGAGAAATAATTCATACTTTTTATTTTTGAATTTTCTTGATTTTGTAATTATTTTCATCATTTTTTTCAAAAACAATCAGTTCATTTTTGTCTGATAAATACCCCCCTGAAGTCGGTTTTTTCACATCTGGAAATACATTTAATTCATTTATTTCAAAATTTTCAGAATTATTTATTATTATATCGTATCCAATTTCTATATTTTTATCATCATTTGAATTTAAAATATAAAAACCCTGCGAATCCGATTTCCAAAAAACAGAATAAGAATCATGTGTTGGCACTGTATTATACTCATCTTCAGTTAATAAAGGCGAAACTTTTAAATAATTATCCGTACCATTCCAATAATCATAAGGAACACTTTTAAGAAAGTTTCCAGAATCATCAAAAATCCCAAGAGTATAATAATTTACTGTTTCAACAGGCGATATTAACAAAGCCACCCCAAATAAAACACTAATATATTCACCATTAGGAGAAGGCAAAACTTCTAAAACAGGTACAGTTAAATCATCTTCGTAAAGAATAACTTCTTCAGAATCAATTTCAATAGTAAAATATTTTTTTACTTCATCTTCAGGAAGTATTAAATTGAAATTTGATCCATTAAGATTTCTAACAAACGCTGTATTTCCTCTAGAATAATAAACGCTATTTTTAGATTTTCTATAATATACCTTTGCAGTTTGAATCCAAGTTCCGTCATTATATTCATCATTCCAAGAAAATATTTTTTCGCTATTTTCTAAATTTGAATCATATAAAATTAAAATATTTTTATAATCTTTTGCACTAAAATCTCCGTAATGAGGATTTTCTATATTTTTTGTCTGATAAGTTGTACGTATCAATAGAATATTTTCATAATCTTCTGACCATACTGCATTCATTTCAATATAAGTCTCTTGAAATATTTCAGAAATGCAAGAAGATAATAAAAAAATGTAAACAACAAGAAAAAATAAAATTTTTTTCAAAATAAAACCTCCATATAAAATAATTTAATTGGTTATGATTTTTAATAAATTTTTGGCTCTCTTGAATTTTTATTTATTTTATTTATTAAATCTTCAAACTCATATGGTTTAGTTATAAAATCGTCCATACCTGCATTTAAACACCTTTTTTCATCTTCATGATTTGCATGACCTGTTACTGCAATTATAGGGGTATTTTTATTTGTTTGTTTTTCTATATCTCTTATCATTTTTGTAGCTTCTATTCCATCTAAAATAGGCATTTGAATATCCATTAGAATTAAATCATAATCTTTAGTTTTATATAAATCAACTGCTTTTTTTCCGTTATTAACTATATCTAAATCATACGGTTGTTTTTTAAATAATTCTTTTAATAATTTTATCCCTATTTCATCATCTTCAGCAGCTAAAATTTTTATTTTATTTGTAGACAATTCAATTTTATTATTAATTATCTCTTCGGTTTTATTTACAATATCTAAAATTACCTCAACATAAAAAGTTGTTCCTTTACCCTCTTCACTTTCAAAAGTTATAGTTCCACCTATTTTTTCTATTAAATATTTTACAATTGATAACCCTAACCCTAATCCTTGATGTTTTCTTGTAAGATATAGTTCTTCTTGTTCAAATGGTTCAAAAATTTTATTGTAAAATTCTTTTTTTATCCCTGTTCCGGTATCTGAAATCTTTAACCTTAAATTTAATTTATTATTTTGCAATTCCTCTATTTCTGAAATTATTTCTACTTTACCTTCTTCTGTATATTTTATAGCATTATTTATTATTCTGTTTAATATTTGGAATAAACTTTTCTTATCTGTTTTTACAAACACTTTTTCTCGAATTTTATTATTTAAAATAAAACTTATATTCTTTTTATCTGCTATTGGTTTGAATTTAAAAATTTCTTGATTTAACGTTTCTCTTATTTCGAGCGTATCTTTAAAAGTTAAAGGTTTAGATTCTTTATTAGAAATAGTTAATATATCATCTATAATAGGCATTAACCTTTTTGCTGATTGTTCAATCAGTTTTAAATATTCATTCTTTTGTTCTATACCCTCAGATTGATTAACTAAATAAACCCCACCTAATATTCCATTCATTGGTGTTCTTAATTCATGAGAAACTCTTGCTAAAAAAGCAGATTTTACTTCATTTGCTATTTCTAATTCTTTATTAATTTGTTCTAAAATATTATAATTATTTTCTAATTCTTTGTTAGTTGATTCTAATTCCTCGTTTGAAGCTTCTAATTCAATATTCATTTCATTTATAAGTATTTCTTTATTTTTTTGTTCGGTAACATCGTTATAAATCGTAACAACTTCTCCAGTGGGTGCTTTAAATATGTAGTTTTCATAATAATTAGTGTAGTTTTCATCTATATAAATTTTTGAAGGTAAATAAGAAAATTTTCCTGTCTTCCAAACTTTTTGCATTTCTTGTATTAATCCATAATCATCTATATTTGGTCTTAAGTCATAAAGGCTTTTACCTACAACTTCTTCTAATGTTTTTCTTTCTATTTCCAAACTTTTTTTATTAAACATTTTTATTATATAGTCTTTTCCCTTACTACC
>CAYZNB010000026.1:0-2687 GCA_964478535.1 uncultured Thermotogaceae bacterium | reverse complement strand
CAATCTTCACATATATCATCATTGTTTCTATATGTTTTATAACATTTTGTATTAAATTTTCTTTTTTCTTCAGTAATATCTCCAAAACCTTTCCAATTACCATATAATATATTAAAATCTGTATCGTGTATTGATATCATATCAGGGATAATTGATAACATTTTTTGAAATCTTTCTTCACTTTTTAATAAATCTTCTTCTGTTTTTCTATATTGAGTTATCTCTTCAAAACATCCCATAATAGCATAAAAATTTCCATTTTCATCTTTTAAAGTATTGGCCGTCATTTCAACATAGAATATATCGCCATTTTTCTTTTTAGCATATAGTGTTTCTTTAAAAATATTATCAGTAATATTGTTTAATATTTTTTTAAACGTTACATTTAACCTCTTGATTTCATTTTCGGGATGAAGATCAAAAGGGGTTTTATTTAATATTTCTTCTTTATTATCATAACCAAACATTTCGACAAAAGTCTTATTAACATAATAAATTTTCCCTTGTTTATCACATAATCCAATAGCGTTTAAAGAATTGTCTAGCATTTGTTTATATATATTTATATTTAAATTTTTTTCTCCTAACATTATTTAATCCCCCTTATATCTTTTTCAAAAACAACTGTGAAAGCAACTTTTGTCCCTTTATCAATTTCGCTTTCAATAAATATTTCTCCATTCATTAACTCAACCAACTCTTTACATAAAGCTAATCCAAGTCCTGTACCATTTCCATCAAAATCATGTGCCTGATAATAAGGAACAAAAATCTTTTTTAATTTTTCTTTTTCAATTCCTATACCCGTATCTGAAACTATAAACTTGATTATATAACTATCGTGAGTTTCTTTTTCAAGGGTTATGTCTAATTTTATTTCTCCATTATAAGTAAATCTATTAGAATTAGCTAATAAGTTTTGAATAATTCTGTTTAGTCTATAATTATCTCCTATTAATATTTTAGGCATTTCATCATTTATGTTTACAAATATTTTATTACCTTTTTGTTTAATTATAATACTCATTGATTTTATCAATTCTTCTATTTCATTAAATATATTAAAATTTTTTTTATTTAAAACTAAATTACAAGCTTCTATTTTAGATATATCTAGCAAATCGTTTATAAGATTAAGCATTTTTCTTGAAGAATATATAATTATATTTATATATTCTTTGTGATTTTCATCTAATAACTCATCTTTAATTAAAGATGAAAATCCCGATATCGCATTTAAAGGCATTTTTAAATCGTGAGTTATTTTAGATAAAAATAAGCTTTTTGATTTATTTGCTCTTTCCGCTTCTAATTTTGCTATATTTAATTCTTCTTCTGCTTTTTTTAGTTTCGTTATATCTCTTGTAATAGATAATGCCGTTATTGCTTTATTTTTACCATCAAACTCGGGAACAATTTTAGAATGATAGTATTTTTCGCCTTCAGAAGTTGTATAATTAAAAAAAATTTCTGTTTCCTTGCCATTTAAGAAAACAAAATTAAGTTTATTATTCCATAAATCAACTAGTTTTTCCGGCATTCCTAAATCTTCGTTTGTTTTTCCAATAAATTTATCCATAGAAATTCCTGTATGTTTTTCAATAGTAGGGTTTATGTATAAATGTTTAAAGCTTCTATCAAACCGAGCAACTATATCAGGCGAATTTTCTAATATTTTTCGTATATTTCTTTCGCTTTTTTTTAAATCTTTTTCTGCATTAATTCTATTAATAGTCATACCAAGTAAATCTGCATACGCTTCAACAAGAAATTTATTTTTTAATTTATTATTTTTTTTAAATATTAATGTAAAAACTCCGACCATCTTATCCTCTTTTGTCGTTTTAACCACCACAACTATTCCTAAATTAAACGTTTTTTCAATAATTTTTAGCAGAGATTTTGGAATATCTTTATTCATAAGTTCTCTAATATTATTAAAGGTTGTTGTTTTTTTATCTTTTGTTTTCTGATCTCTTATAAAATCATAATTCCATTTTTTGTCTTTAAAATCAAACCCTAATATATTAGATGCTTTTTCAAAGTTTTCGTTAATTCCAGAAACTGCTTTTGTATAAAAATCTTTCCCGTTTTCATCAAAAATATTCAAAAATGCGTAATCAGCTCCTGATACATCTCTTACATTGTCTATAATTTTTTTATAATCAATAGTCTCATAATTATAATCATTTAAATCTTTCGCATATTCAGAAATTTTGTGTTCAGTTATTATTTCAGTAAAAGTTATTGCAAAACAATCCTTTTCTGTTGAAAAAATCTGCCCTTTGTACCATTTGTTTAAAGGCAAAACATATTGCTCAAATGTTTCTTCTGTTTGATTAATTGCTACATTTCCAAAAAAATTTATCCAGTCAAAATCTCCTTCTAATATTTCTGGAAGAACTTCTGTTACTTTTTTATTTATTATATCTTTTTCTTTTAATCCCGTTATTTTTTCAAATGATTTATTAACCTCTAGATAAATATAATCTGTTGGATTTTTATTTTCATCTAATATTATTTTGTGGTGAGCATAAGCCAATGAACTTAATTTTACTATTTTCTCGTAAAATTCTTTATTCATTATTAAAACCTCCTAATTATTGAGAAAATAATTATTTCTCGTTTTAAAAAAGTTAACATTAACAAACAATTAATATTAATAATTATACCTTATTTTTACTCAA
>CAYZNB010000025.1:0-26313 GCA_964478535.1 uncultured Thermotogaceae bacterium | reverse complement strand
ATTTTTAGCATTTTTTGACCGAGCGAAATTTGTTTTTTAGAAAATTTGATCTTGTAAGCGATTTATTTTATCCAATGTTTACTACATCATTATTATAAGCATTTAGTTTAATGTATTCCCTCACACCACCTATAAAAGTATTTATGATGTCATAAGTGCTGTAACGCCGTGCAAAGTGCAGCGTGGCTGTTACACTACATAAAATATGTCCACCCCGTCAGTCTTCGACTGCCACCCCTCAAGAGGGGAATTAATTAAAAGTCTTTTTTAATAATGGTTTTAGGAGAAAAATGGATGAAATAAAGTGACGAAAATTTGATCTTGTTTGCGTTTATTTTTTCCAAATTTTACCACTTATAATTTTCAATATAATAATATAAAGGTTGTGCTAATATAATCGTGTACAAAAAGAAAAAAATTAAAAAAACGACTTTTAAAAAGTCGTTTTTTGGTGTACCCGGCCGGAGTTGAACCGGCAATCTTCGGATCCGCAGTCCAACGCTCTATCCAATTGAGCCACGGGTACAAAAATAAAAAAAATGGCGGAGAGAGAGGGATTCGAACCCTCGGTAGGATATAATCCTACACTTGCTTAGCAGGCAAGCGCCTTAGACCACTCGGCCATCTCTCCACGTCATTTTGATGTTGACATCGGAAATATTATAACATCAATGACGTTTATTGTCAAGAAAAAATTTGTGAATTTAAATGTTATGAGTATTTTTTACAGGATCGTATTCTTTAAGTTTAGCAGATATGCTGTTATATAATTCTTCCATAGAATCTAATTTTACAAGCGTTCCCTCTTTTTCATATCTTAATTTTATTTCAACCATATTTTCTCTTAATTTTTTTCCTACAATTACTTTTAAAGGTATTCCGATTAAGTCGATATCTTTAAATTTAAAACCACCGGATACTGTTCTTTCATCAAAAACTACATCATATCCTTTTTCTTTTAAAGTGTTGTATATTTCTTCAGCTTTATCAATTATATCTTTTTCATCTTTAGTTACACTTACAACAGCTATTTCAAATGGAGCTATTGATAAAGGCCATAAAATCCCATTATCATCATGTAATTGCTGAACGACAGCACCTAATGTTCTTGATACTCCCCAACCATAACAACCCATAACATATGGATGCAATTTTCCTTTGTCGTCTGTATAATATGCTTCCATTTTTTCTGAATATTTTGTTCCGAGTTTAAATACTTGACCACATTCTATTCCTTTTGTTTGTTTTAATATTCCTCCGCATTTAGGGCATGCTTCGCCTTCTTTTACTATTCTTATATCAAAAAAATTATCGACATTAAAATCTCTTCCGATGTTGACATTTGTGTAGTGAGTATCTAATCTCATTCCGCCACAAACACCATTTTTTATATTTTTGATACTTTCGTCGGCTATTAATTCAACATTTTCAATGTTTATAGGCCCTATAAATCCAACGGGAATATTAAATTTTTCTTTAACTGTATCAGCATCAGCTATTTCTAACGTTTGATCTTTTAAAGCATATCTCAATTTTGAAAGATTTATTTCGTAGTTTCCGCTAATTAAAGCAAGTTTCCACCCATTTTTTCCAACAAATAATATAGCTTTTATTATTTTTTCTTTTTTAGTTTTTAAAAATTCAGAAACTTGTTCAATAGTTTTTGTATTTGGTGTATCTACAAGATTTAATTCTTTTTCTTCTTCTTCACACGTTTCAAAATTTATCTTTGATTCCGCTTTTTCATCTGTAGCATAATAATTACAATCTTCACAATAAAAAATCGTGCTTTCTCCTTGAGAAGCAAGAACTTGAAATTCATGAGAAGCATTACCACCTATTGCACCTGTATCAGCTTCTACAGCAACAAAAGATACTCCTATTCTTTTTAATATGTTTGAATAAGCGTTATAATATTCTTCATATGCTTTATCTAAACATTCTTGTGTTGTATGAAAAGAATAAGCGTCTTTCATTATGAATTCTCTTGCTCTTAAAACACCAAATCTTGGTCTGATTTCATCTCTAAATTTAGTTGCAATCTGATAAAGACTTGTTGGCATTTGTTTATATGAAATAAGTTCATTTTTTACAACGTGAGTAATAATTTCTTCATGTGTCGGGCCTAATGTGAAATCTCTTTGATGTCTGTCATGAAGTTTCATCATTTCAGGACCATAATCTTCCCATCTGCCACTTTTTTTCCATAATTCAGCTGGTTGGATAATAGGGAGCATAATTTCTTGCGAACCCACTTTATCCATTTCTTCTCTAACGATTTGCTCGATTTTTTTAATTACTTTCCACCCTAAAGGTAGATAGGAATACACTCCAGCAGATACTTTTCTTATAAATCCCCCTCTAATAAGATATTCTTGACTTTTTATATCTGTATCAGCAGGAGCTTCTTTCAACGTTGGTGCATAAAGTTTAGAAAATTTCAAAGCATCTTCACTCCTTTTTATGATTTTAGTATGTTTTTGTTGACTAGCAGAAAAATGATTTAACGATAGTTGATTTTAGCTTTTAAAGCTTTTCCCAAAAAAACTTTCCAACTTTTTTTCTTTCATACTAAACAACTTTTTGCTTTTCACTATTATATCACTAATCTCTATAAAAATTAACGAACATTTTTCTTTTTAACAAAATATATATGTATATTTAATTTGTAATTTATGGTATAATTAAATAAAATAACTTCGGAGGTGTTTCTTTTGAAAAAATTTTATGTCACTACGCCTATTTATTACTTAAACTCTGAACCTCATATCGGTTCTGCTTATACAACTATAGTTTCTGATATAGTAGCAAGATATAAAAGAATGAGAAATTATGACGTTTTTTTCTTAACTGGAACAGATGAACACGGACAAAAAGTTATGAATTCAGCAAAAGAAAAAGGGATATCTCCTCAAGACTTTGTTGATCAACTCGCTTTAAAATTTAAAACTTTATGGAAAGAAATAGGTTTAACAAATGATTATTTTGTAAGAACAACCGATAAAAATCATGAGGAAACAGTTAAATATATTGTTGAAAAACTTATTGAAAAAGGTGATGTATATAAAGGAACTTATAAAGGGTGGTATTGTATTCCTGATGAAACCTTTTGGAATGACGGTGATGTAAAAGTTGAAAACGAAAAACATATTTGTCCAGAATGCCATAGAGAACTTAAATGGGTTGAAGAAGAAAACTACTTTTTTAAATTATCTAAATACAATGAAAAATTAATTGATTTATATTACGAAAAACCCGATTTTGTAGAGCCCGAATTTAGAAAAAATGAAATGTTCCAAATTTTAAAAGCTGGTCTTAATGATTTAAGCATTACAAGAACTACTTTTGATTGGGGAGTATCTGTTACAAGCGATCCAAAACATGTTGTTTATGTATGGGTTGATGCTTTAATGAATTATATAAGTGCTCTTGGATATCCTGAAAACCTTGAAAAATTTGAAAAATACTGGCCTGCTGATGTACATTTTATTGGTAAAGAAATTAATAGGTTTCATTCTATTATATGGCCAGCTATACTTATGGCTTTAGACATTCCATTACCTAAAAAAATTTATGCTCACGGTTGGTTAACGGTGAATGGAGAAAAGATTTCAAAGTCTAAAGGGAATGCGATAAATCCTAAAATATTAATGGATGCTTACGGAAAAGATGCTGTAAGATATTATCTTCTTAAAGATATAAGTTTTGGAAGAGATGGTGATTTTTCTGAAGAAAATCTTATAATAAAATATAATTCTGATTTGGCTAACGATTTGAGCAATTTAGTTCATAGAACTCTTTCTATGTTAAACAAATACTTTGAGGGTGTTATTCAAAAACCTGAGATTACCGAAGAAGTCGATTCAACATTGTTAAATATTTTAAGTTGTAATACAAAAAAATATCTAGATTTAATGGATGAATATAGTTTTACCCAAGCTATGGAAACTTTGTGGGAAATTGTTAGAATGTCAAACAAATATATTGATCTTACTGAACCTTGGATATTAGGAAAAGATGAAAATAAAAAAACTCGTCTTGCAACAGTTTTATACAATCTTCTTGATTCTATAAGAATTATTAGTATTCTTATAAATCCTGTGATGCCAGAAACTTCTTTGAAAATATTAGAAAAAATAAAATATGACAACACACATATAAACGAAAATAACTTGAATACTTCGCTTCTTCATTATGATGTCAAAGTAGATATTGGAGAACCTGTTTTCGTAAGAATTGATACAGAAAATTGGAAAAGAGTTATAATAATGAATTCTGAAGAATCTAATATTAAGAATAAAGAAGATAATAAAAAGGAAGAAATAAAAAAAGAAACAGAAAATGTTATTTCTTTAATTGAATTTCCTGATTTTACCAAAATTGATTTGAGAGTAGCCAAAATATATGAAGCTGAAGAAGTTAAAAAATCTAAAAAACTTATTAAACTGCAATTAGATTTAGGAGATCTAGGAAAAAGGCAAATAGTTGCTGGAATAAAAGAATATTATACTGTAGAGGAATTATTAAACAAAAAAATAATTATAGTTGCTAATTTAAAACCTGCTAAATTAATGGGTATAGAATCAAACGGTATGCTTTTAGCAGCTAAAGATGGAACATCGTTAACTTTATTATCTGTAGACAAAGATATAAAAGAAGGGTCAAAGATTTCGTAATTTATTTATAAGAAAAATTGGAGGTTTTTTAAGTGTCTGAAATAGAAAAAAATGAAAACGATTCACAGTTTCTTGATAAAAGGTTTATTGATGAATTAAAAACATCTTATTTATTATATTCTTTGAGTGTTATTGTAAGCAGAGCAATACCAGATGTTAGAGATGGTTTGAAACCTGTTCAAAGAAGAATATTATATTCAATGAGCGAGTTAAGCCTTAAACACAATTCTTCTTTTAAAAAATCTGCACGTATTGTTGGAGAAGTTATGGGGAAATACCATCCTCATGGAGATGCTTCAATTTACGATGCTTTAGTAAGAATGGCACAAGATTTTTCTGTTAGATATCTGCTCGTAGATGGTCAGGGTAATTTTGGTTCTATAGACAGAGATCCCGCTGCTGCTATGAGGTATACAGAAGCAAGAATGACAGAAGTAAGTGAATATATTTTAAAAGACATTGATAAAGATACTGTTTTATTTGCGGATAACTTTGATGGTTCTTTGCAGCAACCTACAGTTTTGCCTTCAAGGATACCTAATCTTTTAATGAACGGAGCATCTGGAATAGCGGTTGGAATGGCAACAAGTATACCACCACATAATCTTAATGAACTTTTAGAAGCTTTTAACGCACTTATAGATAATCCTGAAATTAATACAAGAGAATTAATGGAATTTATTAAAGGTCCCGATCTTCCTACAGGAGGTACAATTGTTGACTCTGAAAACTTTTTTCAAATGTATGATACGGGAAGAGGTAAATTTACAATAAGAAGTAATTATGACATTGAAGATAACGATAAAATTCAAGCTATAGTCGTAAAAGAAATTCCTTATACTGTTTCTAAAGTAGATATTATAGATCAACTAGTATCTTATGCCGTGAAATTGAAGGAAGCTAAAAAAGATTCGGGAATTAAAGACATAAGAGATGAATCTGATAAAGATGGAACGAGACTTGTAATAGAAGTAAAAAGAAATGCTAATATTAATAAACTTTTAAACGATATTTTAAAATACACCTCACTCCAAACAACTTTTTCTGTTCAAATGAATGTAATTAAGGATAATCAACCAGCTTTTATGAATTTAAAAGGTCTTATGAAATCTTTTCTTGAACACAGAGTTGATGTAATAACTAAAAGAACTAATTTTGAATTAGAAAAAGCCACTAAAAGAGCTCATATTATAGATGGATTAATAAAAGCTGTTCAGGGAATAGATACAGTTATAGATATAATAAGAGAATCTAATGGTCCAGAAGAAGCGTTAATAAATCTTCAAGAAACTATTAACGTTTCTGCAGAACAAGCAAAAGCAATTTCTGAAATGCGCCTTATAAGTTTATCAAAATTGGAAATCGGAAAACTTAATGATGAGTTAAAAGATCTTACAGAAAAAATCAAATGGTGTAATAATATTCTTGAAAACAAAACTGCTCTTTTTGAATTAATAAAAGAAGAGCTAAAAGAAGTTGGAGAAAAATTTGGAGATAAAAGAAGAACTATTATCTCAAAAAACGAATCCGAATTGAAAACAGCAGAAGAATTTATAGAAGATGAAGATATAGTAATTGTATTGACAAGATACGGTTATGTAAAAGCAATTTCTTCCAATGATTACAAATCACAAGGAAGAGGGGGTAAAGGCTCGAAAGGATTAAAAATTTCTGATAACGATGATATTAAAGACGTCATATTAACTAACAGATTATCAAAACTTATGATGATAACTTCTGCCGGAAAAGCTTTTCAACTTAGAGCATATGAAATAGAATTATCTGAAAAATCTACTAAAGGTAAACATATAGCCAACTATATCGCTATGAGTGATGGAGAAGAAATAAAAACAATAGTTCCAATTGCTTTAGATGGTGATTATGAAAAAGAAATAATGATATTTACAAAAAATGGTAAAGTTAAAAAAACTTCTTTAAAAGAATTTGAAAATGCTAGAAAAACTGGAATAAGAGCAATAAATTTAAAAGATGAAGATACAGTGGTAGACGCAATTACTATTTCTGAAGAAAAAGAAGACGTTTTATTAATTACAAAACTGGGTATGGCTTTAAGATTTAACAATACAGATGTTAGAAATATGGGTAGAGGTGCTACTGGAGTTAATTCTATGAAGTTAAGAACAAAAGATGAAATTGTAAACGCGGTTAAAGCAGATGAAAACAAAAAATTAATAATAATTTCTGAAAATGGTTATGGAAAAAGAACCAATTTTAAAGAATTTAGGCTTCAAAACAGAGGCGGTATAGGTATAAAATGTGTTAAAGATATTAAAAAAATTGGTAATATTATTTGTGGAATGGCAGTTTCTGATGATGACGATATTATAGCTTTTACACAAAAAGGAAAAGCTATAAGAACTCCTATTAATTCTATAAATATTTTAAAAAGAGTTACTCAAGGAGTAATTACTTTAAGATTGGATAACGATGATTTAGCGATAAAAGCAATAGTAGTAAAAGAAAAGCTAGATATTAAAGAGGAGGGGGAAGAATGAAAATAGATTCAAAACCAATTACAAAAAGACAAAAACAAGTATTAGATTTTATAAAAGACTATATCAATGAGAATAATTATGCTCCGAGCGTAAGAGATATTATGAATCATTTTGATTTTAAAAGTCCAAGAGGGGCACATAAACACATAATTACTCTTGAAGAAAAAGGGTATTTAATCAGAAAAGGTGTTTCAAGAGGTATAGTATTAACTTCAAAAGCAGGAGCAGAATTTCATAGTCATAGAGCTATTCCAATAGTTGGTAAAATTGCTGCCGGAGAGGCTATCGAAGCAATTGAAAATATTACAGAGGCAGTTCCTTTTGCGGCAAATTTTTTGGAAGATTCCAATGAATATTTTGCGTTACAGGTTCAAGGAGATTCAATGATTGAAATGCATATTCAAAGTAAGGATTATGCTTTAATTTTAAAACAAGAAAATGCAAAAGATGGCGATGTAATTGTTGCTTTAATTGATGATAATTATGCAACATTAAAAAAATTAAAAAAAGTATCTAAAGATGAAATTCATTTAATTCCGGAAAATAAAGATATGGAAATTATAAAAGTAAAACCAAAACAATTGAAAATTCAAGGTAAATTAGTGGGAATAATGAGATTTTATTGATAAGAGGAGGATTAAAAATGGAAATGTTAAAAGTTGTAAAAAACGAACAAACTATTTTGAAATTATCCGGAGAGTTAGATATGACTAATTCCAATATAATAAGAGAAAAAATATTAGAAATGAATTTAAAAGATTTGATTCTTGACTTTGAAAATGTTACTTATATAGATAGTTCTGGAATTGGTGTTTTAATTTCGCTTCAAAAAGATACTCGTTATAAAGGCGGATCAATGAGAATAATAAATATTGAAAATAAGCTATTAAAACTTTTAAAAATGGTAGGGATTGATAAACTTCTACAAATTTCTGAAAAATAATGAAAGAAGGTGTAAAATTGAAAATTATAATAGCCTCTGATCATAGCTCTATAGAAATGAAAGAAAGCGTTAAAAATTTCCTTGTTAATAAAAATATAGAAGTAATAGATATTGGAACAAACGATAATAGAAGTGTTGATTATCCTGATTATGCTGAAAAATTAGGTAATATGGTAATTAGCAATAAAAATAGTTTTGGAATTTTAATTTGTGGTACAGGAATAGGAATGTCTATCGCAGTAAATAAAATTAAAGGTATACGAGGTGCTTTGTGTTTATTTCCAGACATGGCACGACTCGCAAGAACTCATAACAATGCCAATGTTCTTGTTATGGGAGGAAGATTGATGGGAGTTGAATTGGCAAATTGGACTGTTGAAACTTTCCTAGAAACTAAATTTGAAGGCGGAAGACATGAAACGAGAGTAAACAAAATTTCTGATTTAGAGGAGTGATGTACATTGAAAATAGTATATGATCCAAGACATGTTTTTCATGTACCAAAATCTCAGTTTATTAATTCTAAAATTGAATCACATATGGATACTCCACAAAGAATTGAAGAAACGGTAAAAACTTTAAAATCAAAATACAGTGACTGTTTTATAAAATCAGGAGATTTTCCGAGATCTTATTTATATATGGCGCATGAATCGGATTATATTTATTGGTTAAAAAATAAATGTAAATCTCTACCAAATGGTGAAGAATATTTCCCAGAAATTTTTGGTTATGATAGAATTTATGATAATAAAACCCCTTTAATGTATAATTCATTTGAAATTGCTTGGATTTCGGTAAAAAACGCTTTGACAGGGGCACAACAAATATTGAAAAATTTTGAAGATACAGTTTATGTATTGACAAGACCAGCCGGACATCACGCAGGATTTAGTAGTTCTGGAGGTTATTGTTATTTGAATAATGCGGCAATTGCTACAAAATATATACAATCAAAAACCGGAGGATTTATAGCGGTTCTTGATTTAGACTTTTTTCATGGAAATGGAACTCAAGAAATTTTTTATTCTGATAACTCTGTACTTTTCATAAGCATTCATGGTAATCCTATTAACAATTATCCGTATAATACCGGATATGAATGGGAAATAGGGGATGGTGCTGGAAAAGGATATAACATAAACTTTCCTCTTGAAGATAGTATTGACGGAAGAATATATCTAAGAGTATTAGAAAAATCTCTTTTGGAAATTGAAGATTTTGCTCCTGAACAATTAATAATTTCGTTTGGTTCGAATATTCATAGAGAAGACCCTAACGGGAAATTTAATTTGAGTCTTAATGATTTTAAAGAAATAGGAAGAATGATCGGCGAATTGAATGTAAACAAGTTAATTTTACAAGAAGGTGGAACAAGCGGGAAATTAAATGCGGATTCCATTGATAAATTTCTTGAAGGTCTTATAAACTAATTTAATGAAGGAAGTAAAAAATTGAAATTATTAAACTTTTCTAAATCAATAGAAAAATCAATTAATGTTAATATAATGTCTGGAAACTACTCAAATTTTATTGAAGGCTATTCAAAAAAATATAAATCTTTAATTATTTCAGATATAAAAATAAGAAAATTGAATAAATCTTTTGATGAAAAAAATTTTAAATACTTAAAAAGTGGTTATGACGCAAAATATCTTGATAAATATTTGGATTTATGTAATTTGATAAAAAAAGAAAATTTTTATAATCTTATAGCTGTTGGTGGAAATTCTATACTCGAATTAACAGGATATACTTATAATTCTCTTGATTTTAATAAAAAAAGATTAACTTTTATTCCTTCGACATTATTTTCTAGTATAGTACTTCCATTACAGGGTGAGTTTTCACTTGATATGAATTATGAAATTTCTTATTTAAGGATTTCTGGATATCCAGACGATATTTTAATTGATACAGAGTTATTTAAAACTATGGACATTCAAAAATTTAGTAAAAGTTTTTATGCAGGCTATATATTAGGGATAATGTATGATAAAAATTTTTCTGTATTATCCAAAAAATATATGAAAAAAAATACTAATCTTGACTTAGAGGAATATATTTATACAACTGTTTTATATATTTTTGAAACATATAAAAATAAAAAAAATTTTCCTGGAATGAACATTTTAAAACATATAATAAACTATTCGAGTTTGCAAAAGTATGAATTTGTTGAAATTATGGCATCTATATCTTTATTATTGGCTTTTATTAGCAGAGATTACGGATATGTTTCTAACGAATTTGTTGTAAAATTGAAAGATACAATAGAAGAATTTAATTTATATAAAAAGAATCTTATACTTGAGTTTAAAGAAAATTTATTTTATAATCAAATAAAAGAAGTTCTATTTTTAGAAAATGGTCATAAAGAAGAGCTAATAAATAATGAAATAATTTCAAAAAGTATAAAGACAATGAAAAGTTTTGTAAGAGGTGAATTTTTTGAATAAGCAGCGCAACTATTTTAATATAATAGTTTTGTTAGTATTTATACTTCCATTTATAACAGCTATAATAACTGCATATACTATTTATTTAAAATATGAAATGAATACGTTAAAAATTCAAATAAATGATTTAAGAACGGAAGTAGAAGATTTTATGTTAAAAGAGGAAATATCTATAGATCAGCAAAAAAAATTTGATATCCCAGACATAAAACCAAAAATCTTTCCTATTAATTATGATTTAGAAAACGTTGATTATTTTATATTACTAAAAAATTCCATGACCTCTTTTAAAGAATATAATGAAGGCGCCCTAAAAATTTTTGAAGATGAAAAAGAGGCATTTGAAGAAGCAGTTTTTGCGTTTAAAAATAATATAGAATATTTCTTCTATAGTTATAATGATATGTATTATCTATTTAGAAAGGATTATGACACTTCTGAAAGACAAAGAGTATATTTTACTCAAATGTATTTATACACGGCTCCTCAAAACGCTTTTTTGCCGACTTTAACCCTTAGAAATGCAGGAATGCCTGTATATGTTTTTAATGGGAAATTCCAACAAAGTAATGAAGATTATTATGCAATTGCCACAAGCTTTTTTTTCAATAGAGCCGATGCGGATAAATTTCGTTTGGAAATGGATGAAGACCTAATTGTTGAATTAACAGGATTAAGTACAAAAGATCGTTTTTTAAAAATAATTTATTTTGAAGGTCAAAAATGAAAAACAAATTATTAATTTTAATATTCATAATAATAATAATTTTAGTAGTAGGATTTATTAATTTTAATAAAAGTATCGATTTAAAAAGTAATTCGAATGTTCAAGTTGATATTTTAACAGCTTCTGTTAGTGAACTTACGAAAATACCTGGAATTGGTTATTCAAAAGCGCAAAGCATCGTAAACTACAGATCTAATTATGGTTTTTATGAATTAAAAGATATAATGAAAGTTTCTGGTATTGGAGAAAAAACTTTTGAAAATATCAAAAAATACATTTATATTTCACAATCTACTATAAATATTGAAAATATTAAAATTAATATAAATATTGCCGAATTAAATGAAATAATTAAATTACCAGGCATAGGTAGTGTTTATGCTCAAAGAATAATTGAATACAGAAAAGTAAAAAAAATAACTGATATAGAAGAATTACAAAAAATTGATATACCTTTTTCAACATTAGAAAAAATTAGGAGGCATATAATATATTGAAATTAATATTGCATACTTGCTGTGCGCCTGATTTAACAATTTCTCATAAAATATTTAACGAATTAAATTATGAAATATTAACTTATTTTTACAATCCTAACATAGATACTAAAACAGAATATGAATTAAGAGAATTTGAAGTGAAAAAGTTAAATAAAATTTTTTGTTTAAATGAAATAAAAGAATATTATAATAGAAATGATTATTATAATATTGTTCAAGATTCTAAAAATTGCGAGAAATGTATAAGAATAAGATTAGAAAAAACTGCTGAAATTTGTTTAAAAAACAGAATTCAAAATTATTCTACTACACTTTTAGCCTCTCCAAGAAAATCTCATGAATTAATAAAAAAAATTGCCGATGAAATAGACAGAAAATACAACTTGAATTTTATATATGTTAATCTTAGAAAAAACAATGGCGTATCAAAAGCGGCACAAATGTGTAGAACATACGATATATACAGGCAAAAATATTGTGGATGTGAGTATTCAAAAAAAGAATCTGAAAATATAGAAATAAAAATGAGAGAAAAAACTTTTGAAAATATTAACCCATTGATAAAAATGGATAAAGAAATTTTTAATTCATTATATAAAAAAAGTTTATTAAAAATTCCAGAAGATATTTCGTTTATAAAGGTTAAAAAAAATTTTTTTGATATAATTTATGAATTAAAGCCATTATCAATTTTGATAAAAAGAGAAATTGCATCAAAATATGGAATCAATTTTTCGGGTAGATATAAAATAAAAAATTGGAAAGCAAAAATTATTTTATGGTGATTTGGAGGAATAATTAATGGAACATTTCAACTTAAGAATACCTAGTAATAAAAAATATGTTAAGTTTAGCAGACATGTTTTAAAAAAATTTTTTGAAACAATTTCTTATGAAGAAGATTCAGAAATATTTTTAATAGAGTTGGCATTAAATGAAGCTATCGCCAACATAATCGAACACACCTATAAATTTGAGGAAAATCATAATATTGATATAGAAGTTATTTATACTGAAAAATCTGAAGAAAAATACCTAGAAATAAAATTACGTGACTATGGAGAAAAAGTAATTGTTGAAAATGTTAAACCGAGAGATCTAGAAGATTATAAAGACGGTGGTTTGGGGGTATATATCATTAATCAAGTTTTTAAAACACCTCAATGGATTGATGTCGAAGAAGGAAATTTAATGATACTTAAAAAGCAATTATAATAATTCTGGGGGTGCAGGATGTCAAAATATAAAGTGAAAATATCTTCTGATTCGATGGTAGCTTCAATTTCTTTAACAGAAGATGGCATTGAACCAAAGAAAAACGAGATACTAGACTTATTAAAAGAAAATAACGTAATATTTGGAATTCAAGGAGAAGCGATTGATCAATTAGTCGCTAATCCCGTATATTCTAAAGAAGTTCCTATAGCTTATGGAATAGCTTCTAGAGCTGGGGAATCAGGAAAGTTTGTTTTACTCGCTAAAAAATCTCATCAAAATGTTAATTTAGATTATGTCAATTTGAGAGAAAGAACTAATATAATTACAGTAGATGAAAATGAAATTCTAGCAGAAATAGTACCTCCAACTATTGGAGAAGTAGGGAAAAATATTTTTGGAGAAGAACTACCTGGAATACAGGGAGAAAAAGCTAATATTGGAACAGGCAAAAATGTTTTGATTGATGAAAACAACAAAATTATCTCCAAAATTTCTGGAGAATTAATTTTTAAAGATGAAGGAAATAAAAAATATTATATAGATGTTTCAAAAGTATATACAGTAAAAGGAGATGTAGATTACTCTACTGGAAACATAAGATTCCCGGGAAAAGTGGTTGTTATGGGAAATGTAAATCCAGGATTTGTTGTAGAAGCAGAAGAGGATATTGAAATTAAAAATAATGTTGAGGCAGCCACATTAATTTCTGGAGGAACAATTAAAGTAGGCGGAATTAAAGGTGGAAATAAAGGAATAATAAAATGTGTGAATCTTTTTACAAATTTTATTGAAAATGCCAGCATAGAAGCAGATAATGATGTAATCGTAAAAATTTCTGTAATAAATTCTATAATAAAAGCTGGAAACAACATAGTTGTTACGGATAGAGGCGGAAGAATTGCTGGTGGAGAATCAATAGCTGGATACAGACTAGAATCAGATAATATTGGAAGTAAAATAAATGTAAAAACTATGACTCAGGTCGGTGTTCCACCTACTTTAAACGATGAATTAATATTAATAGAATCTCAAATAAAAATTGATATTGAAAACTTAAGAAAATTAAGCTTAATTTTAAAAGGAATGATTAAATTAAAAAAAGAAGGCAATCTTGATCAATCTAAATTTGAGCAATATAAAAAAACTCTTGAAACTGCCAAACAACTAAAAAGTGCTTTAGCAAAAAATGAAGTCAAACTTGACCAAATAAAAGAAAATATTGAAAAATCTAAAAGAGGAGGATTAATAATAGTAAGAAATACAGTATTTCCTGGAACAGAAATAATAATTCACAAGAAAAAATTTTTCCCCTCTAAAGAAATGTCAAAAACCATTTTTACTTTGGAAGAGGACAAAATAGTTATGAGAGGTTATTCAGGCGAAAAGGATGGTGCAGTATAAATTGAAAAAAAAGTTTTTTGTAACAATTATTATAGTATTGGCGGGAGTTATTTTTTCAGGAACAATGCAAGAGTATCTTTTTATTTTTGATGTTGATGAAATGATTAATTCAAGAAAAGTAGAACTAAACACTTTTGGTTTTTATTTAAAATTTTTAGAAACAAATATTCAACAATATAAATCAACAGCAAATATATTAAGAGCAGAAAATTATAATCTTTTCAAACCAGATGAATCAGCAGTTTTAAATGTGATTTCTGAAATAAGATCTAATCAAGAATTCTTAACCCCTTCTAGAAGATTTGAAGAATTTATGGATTTATACCCAGATTCTATCATAATAAAAACCATGTACATACAATTTTCTTATAATCAATGGACTAACGATCAGATACCAGAAACTGCAAAAAAAATGTTAGTTGTATTAGATGAAATAGATAATAAAATCGGAAACAATCTATTTACTTCTTATTATAGATCATGGATATTATGGAGATCAAGGCTTTTTGGAAATAAAGAGAAAGCATATACTGATTTAAAACTTAGAAACTCTCAATTCCCTCAAAACAAACTAATTATTGAAACACTTATAAATTTTGGATTTCAACTAAATGAATTTGAAGATGTTTCAAATTATTATCAAAATTATTCTTCAATAAGTCTTAAAAATGATCAAACAATGGCAATCGTAATGCGATCTTTTAAGAATAGCGGTAATATTCTCAAGACAAGAGAAGTTGCTGATTGGTTAATTAAAAACACTACGAATTCTTATATTTTAACAACGGTATATGAAACTTTGGGAGATATTTCCACCACTTTAGTGCAGAAAGAAAATTTTTATCGAGAAGCTTTAAGATATGATCCAGATAATCCGATAATTCTTGGAAAGGTTGGATTAGTTTATTATGAAATGGATCCTAAAGCCAATCTAGCAGCAGTAAGAATTTATTTAAACAAATCTTTAAGTGGATATCCTAATCAACCTGAAGTAGAAAAAATTTTAAATGAAATAAGGAGAAAAATCAGATTAAACGTATTTTTAAAATCAATATTACCAATAGTTTTAGTAGTTTTATCAGGCGTTTCGTTGTTATTATATTTTGAAAGAAAAAAAACAAATCAATTAAAAGAAATGGAAAGAAAGGCTGGTAAGGAAGAATGAAGAATATGATTAATGTTTTGGATAAAGGTTTTGTAGAATTAATTGACAGCATGGGAAATGATCTTTCGGCAATTAAAGCCGCAAGAGTATCTTATGCCCAAGAAACATCTACAGATGAAAGAGATAAAAAACTTATAAATTATCTTCTTGAACACAAACATTTTTCTCCGTTTGAACACATCTCTTTTACATTTCACATAAAAGCGCCTATATTCGTAGCAAGACAATGGTTTAGACACAGGGTTGGTATGTCTCCAAATGAAATTAGCAGAAGATATACATCTAAATTTTCAGAAGATTTTTATATTCCAGATAATATAAGACTTCAAGATAAAATAAACAAACAATCAAGTTTTGAATCTGATGATGAAGAATTAAAAAAATACTCTATTGACAAAATAAAAGAAGCGTATGACGCGTCTTTTGAAATATATCAAGAACTTTTAAAAAAAGGTGTTGCAAGAGAAATGGCAAGAATGGTACTTCCTGTAGGACAATATACACAATTTTATTTAACCACTAATGCAAGAGCATTAATGCATTTTTTAAATTTAAGAGCAGATGAACACGCCCAATGGGAAATACAACAGTATGCTTTAGCACTTGGAGAATTTTTTAAAAATATTTGTCCTTGGACATATGAGTCTTTTTTAAATTTTGATTATTCAGGAAATCTTTTAAAATAATAAAACTGAACCATTTGGTTCAGTTTTTGTTTTATGGAGGGAAATATGTTAGTATCTATAAAAAAATGTGAAGATTATATTTTTGAAGATGTTTATAATACAATAAACGAAGGCATAAAAGAACTTGAGGATTTAAAATATTTAAATGGAAAAAAAGTGCTTATAAAACCCAATTTTTTAGCCCCAAAATCTGTAGAAAAAGCTGTTACTACACATCCTATTATAATAAAAGCTGTTGCTAGAATTATTAACGAAAATGGTGGAAAAGTCTATATTGGAGATAGCCCCGGAATAGGAAGTGTTAAACTTGTTTCAAAAATTATTGGCCTTGATAAACTTATAGAAGAAGAAAATTGTGAATTAGTAGATTTTTCTGAAAAAATAGATATAAAAAATCCTAAAGGGGTTTTAGTAAAAAATTTTACTATTGCAAAAATAGTTACTGAAGTTGATTATATATTCAACCTTCCAAAACTAAAAACACATGGAATGACAAAATATACCGGTGCAGTAAAAAATATGTTTGGAATAGTACCTGGGACATTAAAACCACAATTTCATTACAGGTTTCCAGATATAGAAAATTTTGCACAAATGTTAGTAGATTTAAATATATTAGTAAAACCAGTTTTTCATATTATGGATGCCATTGTTTCGATGGAAGGAAACGGACCAGGAAATGGTACTCCAAGAAAATCTGGATTAATTTTAATTTCAAAAGACCCAATTGCATTAGACACAACAGCATGTCGTTTAATTAATTTAAATCCTGAAAAAATTTTTACTAATACTATTGGAGAAAAAAGTGGTTTAGGAACCTCGAAAAATATCCAAATTATTGGCGAAAAATTAGAAGATTTGATAATGAAAGATTATAAACACGTTGAAAAAAATGTTGATTTGACAAAACTACTACCTTTACCAAAGCCATTAAAAAAAATTTTAAAAACTATTTTAGTTCCAAAACCTCATTTTTTACATAAAAAATGCATAATGTGCAAAGAATGTATAAATGTTTGTCCGAGCTCTCCAAAATCTTTAAAAATTAAAGAAAATAAAATAGTAATAAATCATAAAACCTGTATCAGGTGTTTTTGCTGTCAAGAAATGTGTCCACCCGGTGCAATTGTATTGAGAAGATTTACAAAATAATAAAAAGAGGATAATCCTCTTTTTATTATTTAAAAAAACTCATCCATTTTTCTTCTTCATCAACATGAAAAAAATTTATTCCCGCTTTTTCACTAGCTTTATCAAAATCAGTATCTCCTATCATAATACAATTCGAAGGATCGACTTTTATTTCGTTTAAAACATTATCAAAATATTCTTTATGAGGTTTTGTAAAATAAGAATTTTCCATAGTTGAAATATAATGAAAATCATTCATATCCATACCTATCATTTCAATTCTCTTTTTTACAGCAATTTCTGGGAATACTGGATTTGAAGCAAACACCAGTTTGTGATTTGAATTTTTAACAGCTTTTACAAGTTTTTCGTTAATTTTTATTATTTCTTTTACATTTTCAAAGTTTGAACTATAAAAACTTAAAAATAATTTTTCCCATTCATCTTTACTTAAATCAAAATTACCTTCAATAATTTTAAAAAATCTATTCAGATTATTGTTAATTCCATCAGGTTTTCTTATTAAAAAATCAGTTGCTTCAAAAACACAATTTAGTAATTTTTCGAAAGGTAATTTCGAATATTCAGAAAGTAATTTGAAATAATGCATAGAATAAGTTTTTTCGTCAGTTAAAGATAAAGTTCCATCATAATCTAAAAAAATATACATTTGATACCCCCTTGATTTTAATATCTACTATAAATATTTTAACCCCAAAATATTAAAATAGTATAAAACTATTGAGAATAAAAAAGCAATTAATCATTTATACCGGAAAAGAATTTGAGGAAAAATCGAATGATTTATTATGTTATAATTATTAAATAATAACGATAGTGAAAAAGTTGGTCAGACTTTTACTTTTTCACCATTTTGCAAAAGAAAGGATAAAAATATGAAAAAAATAAAAGTTATTATAGTAGACGATCAAAAACTGATGATAGATGGATTAAAAACAATAATTGATTTAGAAGAAGACATAGAAGTCATTGCCACTTTTAGTAATGGCGAAGAAGCCGTTGAAAATTCTATAAAATTTAACCCAGACATTATACTTATGGACATAAGAATGCCAATAAAAAATGGCGTTCAAGCAACAAAAGAAATAAAAAATAAAGCCCC
Organism: uncultured Thermotogaceae bacterium; assembly: GCA_964478535.1. Taxonomy (GTDB): domain Bacteria; phylum Thermotogota; class Thermotogae; order Petrotogales; family Petrotogaceae; genus CAYZNB01. The sequence continues at coordinate 7,768 of CAYZNB010000025.1, read as the reverse complement.
CGAAGTAAAAATTATAATACTAACAACATTTGATGACGATGAATATATTTTAGACGCACTTTCATACGGAGCAGACGGTTATCTTCTTAAAGACATAGAAGCAGAGAAACTTTTACAATCTATCAGAGATGCTCATAAAGGAATGATGATGATTCCATCTTCAATAGCAATAAAATTAGCAAAACATATAAATGAAAAAAATAAAAAAACTACTAAAGAAATTGAAATCTATGAAAAACTATCTAAAAGGGAAATTGAAATTGCAGAACTAATAATTCAAGGGTTTGATAATAATGAAATAGCCGCAACTCTTTTTTTAACAATAGGAACAGTTAAAAATTATATAAGCAGTATTTACTCAAAAATAGGAGTTAACGATAGAACAAACGCTGTTTTGATTTTAAAAGAGTTGCTCGAGTAAATTTTTGGAGGAAAATAAAATGGATAGAATATCTGAAAACGTATCGGACAGTTTGACTTATATATCATTTATCTTCGTATTTGTAGCAACTATATCTCAAAATATTGAAAATAGAGGAATAATTCTGTTTTTATCTATCGTTCTTTTGGCCTCTTTTCTATATAAAGATTTCATACTATACAGACTATATTATGAAAAATTATACACAAAAAAAATAAAAAAATTTCTTTTTTTTGAATTATTCATAATTTGTTTTATTTTTTATTTTGACAAATCAAACACAAGTATGATTTATTTTTTAATTTTAACCTCGCACAGTGTATTTTATTTTTCAACAAAAAAAGGTATTTTATTTACTATGTTAGCATATGTTTTATTTAATATAACAGCGAGAACTAAAAGTGTCTCGATAAGTTTAGATCAAGTTTTCATGATATTAGTTGTAAATGCTTTTCCATTCGTATTAATATTTATGTTCAGTTTTTTAATAAAAAGACAAATGATGCAGAGAACTATAATAGAAAAAACTACAAAAGAACTCGAAGAAAAAAATAAAATGCTTGAAAAAAGTTACGAAGCATTACAAGAAATGGCAATTATTAAAGAAAGAAACAGAATCGCAGGAGAAATACACGATACTGTAGGTCATACATTAACAACAGTTTTAATTGAAATTGAAGCATCAAAAAGATTAATAGAAAAAGATAAAAACCTTGCACTTGAAAAATTAACCCTCGCACAAAACCAAGTAAAAAAAGGTTTAAACGAAATAAGATCCTCTGTAAAAAAAATGAGTTCAGAAAACAAAAAGGAAGACTTAAAAATCTTTTTAGAAGAAATAATTCAAGAAAGCGAAAAACATACAGACATAAAAATAAATAAAAATATATCTCTTTACAGTAAATTTGATGAAAAAATAAACAACATAATCATAAACGCACTTAAAGAAGGCATAACAAACGGAATAAAACATGGAAAAGCAACCGTATTTAATTTTTTTATTAGAGAAGACGAAAAAAACATATTTTTTACACTAAACAATAACGGCCTCGGAAACATTAAAACAAATTTAGGCTTTGGATTAAGTAATATGAAAACGAAAATTGAAGATATTAAAGGAACAATAAACATAAACTCTCAACCAGACAAAGGATTTACACTGACAATCAAAATACCTAAAAATATTTAAAAATGTGTGATTATAATAATCACACATTTTTTTATTACTTTTATTACTAATTATATTACTCCTAACACTTAAAATATTACTCCATAATATTTTATACTATAAACATATAATAAAGCGAGGTGAAAAATATGGAACACGTAATAAAAGTAAACAACTTAAAAAAACACTACAAAGAAATAAAAGCAGTTGACGGAATAGACTTAGAAATAGGAAAAGGCCAAATAATTGCAATATTAGGACCAAACGGAGCAGGAAAAACAACTACAATCGAAACACTAGAAGGCTTAAGAAAACCAACTTCAGGAGAAATACATTATTTTGGAAACAAAGTAAAAAACGTTGATGAAAAAATAAAAGAAAGAATAGGAGTACAACTTCAAAGTTCTACATTCTTTCCGAATTTAAAAGTACACGAAATAATACAATCATTTGGAGGACTTTACAAAAAAAGAGTATCGACAGAATTATTGATAGACAAATTCAATCTTAAAGAAAAAGAAGATACCTATATAAAAAATTTATCTGGTGGACAAAAGCAAAGAGTAGCACTAGCCTGTGCAGTAGTTAACGATCCAGACATAATATTTCTTGACGAACCAACGACAGGACTTGACCCACAAGCAAGAAGACATTTATGGGATTCAATTGAAGAATTAAAAAAAGACGGAAAAACAGTCATCTTAACAACTCATTATATGGAAGAAGCAGAATACCTTGCAGATAAAGTATATATTATAGATCACGGGAAAATAATCGCTAAAGGAACAGTAGCTGAATTGATATCAAAATTAGAAATGAGTTCCGTAATTTTTTTTACAATAGAAAACAACATAAATTTTAATTACAAAAAAATATTTGAAAACAAAGTAACCCTTATAAACGGAAAATATGAATACGAAACAAATTTTGTTGAAAAATCATTAATAGAAATATTTGAAAAAACAAAAAACAATGGACTAACAATAGAAGACCTTCACGTAAGAAAACCAAATTTAGAAAACGTATTTTTGCATTTGACCGGAAGATCTTTAAGAGAGTAGGTGAAAAAATGAAAATAAAACACTTAACAGTAGCTATGATAAAAAATATATTCAGATATAAAGAAAATATTTTCTGGACTATAGTTTTTCCAATTGCACTATTTGTTTTTTTAATGATATTAAATACCGGTGTTTACTCAAATGAAAAACCAGATTTAGAAATTAATTTTGGAATAATTATGGAAGAACAATTCACAGGATTTACAAAAAATTTATTTGAAAACACTTTTAAAAATATAGAATCAGACAAAAACAACTCTTTTAAATTTATATACTTAGAACAAACTGATGATTACAACAAAATTTTTGATACAAAAGACATAGATTTACTTCTAGTTTTCCCAAAAGAATTTAATAATCTAAATGAAAAAATAATGAATTTAGAAACACAAGTTCCAAAAATAAAAGTATTATACTCATCGAAATCAATCTCAGTATTAGGAAAAGATATAATCAATTCAATAATTAATGAGATGAATTTAAACATAAACGAGTTTCAACAAGAAAATGAAACTGAAATTAACATAAACTATATATCAGATAAAAATACCTTTAATATTGCAGATTTTTTATTTCCATCGGTTTTAATAATGACAATAATGACAGTATCATTTTTCAACATGCCCCTTACAATAGTAGAATATGTACAAAACGGAATATTTAAAAGAATAAGTATAACCCCAGCAAAAAAAATAGATTACTTTATCTCGTTTTTAATCTCTCAATTTCTTTTGTTGATATTAGCGGTAATATTGCTATTTTTTGCAAGCAGACTTTATACAATATCAGAAAATATATACTCATTAAAATTTATTTCTTACATAATTTTTAGTTCTATAACTGGATTATCTTTTGGATTATTATTTGCATCATTTTTTAAAAAATTATCGACATTAGATGGAATAGCAAACATAATGTTTTTTATCACAATGTTTTTAAGCGGATTATTTTTTGACATATCTAATCTTCCGGGAATATTAAAATTTTATACAAGAATAAACCCAATAACATATCTTGTAGACGGAATGAGAAACATTTTAATTAACAAACCATTAGAAACAAATATGATAATCATACCAATAATATGGTTTATTGCAAGCATTGTAATATTCTCATATAACTTTAAGAAGGTGAAAGAATGAATTACGAAAGATTTGTTAATTTAATCTATATATTTTTAAAAGAAACATTCAGAGACAAATTAAACATATTAGTCACAATATTATTCCCAATAATTTTTTTAGTAATCTTTGGAAACATCTTTATAAACACCGGAGATACAGTAAAAGAAAACATATACACATTCGGAATTTATGGAAATTATTCGGAAAGTATAAACAATCACTTTTCACCTCATAACATTAAACATTACAATGATTTTGAAACATTCAAAAAAGATGTAGAAGAAAGAAAAGTTCACGGTGGAATAGCAATAGAAAATAAAAACAATATAAATATATATTTCAACGAAAGAATAAACATAAACCAAGAGCAGCAAAACATAAAAATGATAATAAACAATTCAATCAGAAATTATTTTGAAACACCAGAAACAACATTTTTTGAAGCAGAAAATGAAACAATAGGATTAGGCAGAGTGATAGGAGCAGAAATAGATTATCTTCTAAGTGGGATATTATCCCTTTCAATATTATCAGGAGGAATGTTCGCTACAATAGGAGTATTTGGAAGATATAAAAGAGAAGGCATAATAAAAAGATTCATGGTAACGCCTGTAAAACCTTGGGAATTTGTTATAAGCTCAAGCTTAACAAAAATAATGCTAAACTTTTTATCAATAATCATTATAATTACATTATCTAATATTTTATACGACACAAATTTCAATTTTAATTGGATAACATTTATAATAGTATGTTTGTCAGCATCACTTGGAATGATGGGATTAGGAGTTTTAATATTATTAATATTCAAAAAAACAGAAACATCATACAGTTTTGCATCAATATTTTACACAATAATGACATTTTTTTCAGGAATATATTTTCCAACACAAGTAATACCAGGGCAATTAAGATGGATAACTAATATTTTGCCAGTAACTTATCTTATTGATCTATTTAGACATACAGCGGGAATCGAAACGATGAATATCATAAAATTCGCAATTATAAATTTAGTATTTATAACTTTTGGAATATCACTAATTTATCTTGCATCAAAAAAATACGTAAATTCAGAAAAAAGCATGGAAGTATGATTAAAAGTTGGAAATCCTGTCCGCTTTGTCAACTTACATTTATAGTTAAAAATTTAAAATAAAAACTACGGGCACATCAAATTGTGCCCTCATATTTTGAATAATAAAAATATAGTAAAAATTAAAGGAGAAAAAAATGAAAAAAAGATCAAAAAAATTTGGGATAAAAAAAGTCATTATTAGTATTATTTTATTAATTCTATTATTTTTACTGGTGGGAGCAGGATTAAATTATAAAACTATAGAAAAAATTTATACAGGAGTAACTTTATTCCAACCTTCAAAAATGAACGAAAGATTTAGAAACCTTGATCAAAAATTTTCTTCAAGAAAAGTTGAACCATCAGAAACAATATTTCATTTAGAAAAAAATTTAAAAGACCTTCCAGAAGATTATATGTACTTAGGAGAAAAACATAGTGTAAATGACTTTATAAAAAGAACAAACACAACAGGATTAATAGTTATTCAAGATGACAAAATCACATATGAAGAATATTTTAACGGTTATAAAGAAACAGACAGAATGATAACCTGGTCGGTATCCAAATCAATAATCTCAGCATTAATTGGAATAGCTATAGAAGAAGGATATATAAATGATGTATATGATTATGTTACCGATTATGTCCCCAGCCTTTTGAAAAGTGGATATAGAGAAGTTACCATTAAAGACGTTCTACAAATGTCTTCTGGAATTAAATTTAATGAAGATTATTTCGATAACAATTCAGATGTAAATCAAATGGGAGCACGCTCTTTAGGATTAGGAAAGTCTTTAGAAGATTTGCTTATTTCTTTAACAAGAGAAAGAACACCAGGCACTTACAATCGTTATGTAAGTGGAGATACACAAGTTTTAGGGATGGTTTTAAGAGAAGCTACAGGAGTAGACATTGCTACATACACTCAAGAAAAATTATGGAAACCGGCAGGAATGGAATTTGACGCCCATTGGCTTACAGATAGTGCAGGAGTAGAATCAGCATTTGGAGGATTTAATGCAAGTTTAAGAGACTTGGCACGATTTGGATTATTATACATAAATGAAGGATTTATGATGGGCAATCAAATAATTCCAAAAAAATGGATTACCGATTCAATAACACCTGATGCCCCTCATCTTCTTCCCGGAGAAAACCCAAATTCAAGTTGGATTTTAGGTTATGGATATCAATGGTGGATTCCAGAAGGAATTGAAAATGATTTTTTAGGAATGGGAATATACGGTCAAGCAATTTATATAAACCCGAAAAGAAATACAGTAATTGTTAAAACATCAGCTTACAAAGATTATGATACTGATGGATACGAAATGGAACTTGAAAGCATTGAATTTTTTAGACAATTAGCTATACAATGATAAAAAAGATCTCTTCTAAAATTATAGAAGAGATCTTTTTATATTAAATCACTTTTAATTAAACCGTAATAAAAAACATCTTTAAATTCATTATTAACAAAAGAAAAATTCCTCAACCTTCCCTCGCAAATAAAACCATTTTTTTCTAGAACTTTTATAGAAGCATTATTACCCGACATAACAAGAGCTTCTATTCTTTCTAGTTGATTATCAAAAAAAAGAACCCTCACCAACTCTTTAGTTATTTCTGTAGCATATCCTTTACCCCAGTAATCCGGAAGAATATTATAACCAATTACAGCACGTTTATTTGATTCGTTATATGAAAAGACACCAGCTTCTCCAATATAACATTTATTAGACTTTAAAAATAAAGCTTTAACTGAACTTTTATTATCAGAATAATTTTTTATTATAACAGATAAAATCTTCTTTGATTCAGAAATATCTTCATGAGGAATATTATTCGAAAAATTCAATACCTCTGAATTAGAATATAAACTATGAAAATTTTGCAAATCATTCATTTCATAATTTCTTAAAAATAAACGCTCAGTAGTTAAATTTTTTAACATATCTAATAATCCCCTATCAATTTATCTTTTTAATCTATAATATAGTCATAAGGATTAGGAAAAAATTCTGAAATCGAATTAGTATAATCCATATTTTGAATTGGATATTTTATTTGAAAAACCTTAGGATTGGCTGCTCCAATTGGAGCAAGTAAAAGCTTCCTTGAATTATTATATGTGCTGTAAACATTGTTATAAAAGAAATTAAAATAATATAAATAACTATAAATCCAATTTTTATAAAATAACTGCTTAAAAAAATTCATATTCATTATTTCAACAGAAGAAAAATTCGAATTAATTGCTTCTTGCAATTCAACACTATTTAAAGGAATTCCATCCAATAAAGGAATCGCATTCCATTGACCATCTACCATAACCCATTTTTCAAAATCTCTAACATAAACCTCTGTTATAACATGACCGGCACCCGTTTTTTTTGTTTCAACATCTTTCGTCATTAACGAAACTGTTCGAGCAGGAATTCCCACAGCATTTAAAGCCTCTGTTAAAACGATAGCATACTCCACACATCTAAACCTTTTTCCCATTTCTACCTCTTTTAAAATAGAAATCGGATCGTTAAATTCAGGAGTATTACTACCATGATGTTTCCACAAACCGCTAACCCAAGAATTCAGTTTAATAACCTTTTCAAAATCACTTTCAGCACCAGAAATAATATCGAGAAGATCGAACTCTTCTCTATATCTTGATAAATATTCATTATTAGGGCCACTCCAATAATACTGTCTATCCTCTAAAATTTCATTAACAAAACTTAAAGAAACCCTTTCAGGAACATACGTTTTATAAAGTACAAAGCCCGCAATAACAATAATTAAAATAAAAAATAATAAAATTATCTTTTTTAAACTCAAAATTATCACCTCATCATTAGCTCATTTTTTCAATAACATTTTTTAATGATAGCAAATCCTTGCAATAAAAATCGTAAT
>CAYZNB010000024.1:0-27816 GCA_964478535.1 uncultured Thermotogaceae bacterium | reverse complement strand
AGCATTTACAAAAACTTGTCCACCCCGTCAATCTCCGATTGCCACCCCTCAAGAGGGGAATTAAGCAAAATAATTGTTTTAATGTTTTTTCTTTCTACTTTCCAACTTTATAACTAATAAATTTTACCTAAATTTCATATTTAAGTTAATATTTCGATGTTAAAATTCTGTATATACAGTATATAACGGAGGGATAATATGAATTTAGAAAAAATCATTGAAAATTCTGTTACTAAAAGAAAAGCTCGTACTCTTTTAATTTTTTCTTCATTTGCTTGGTCTATGGTTGCTGCAAGTGTTTTAATTTTAAGTTTTACTTTGGGAAGTATTATGCAAGAATGGAATTTAACTAAAACTTTTACTTCCTCTCTTGCTAGTTCTACTTTTTTAGGGATGTTTTTAGGGGCGATTTCTTCAGGATTAATTTCTGATTATTTTGGAAGAAAGACTACTTCAATTGTTTTATTAATAATTGGAAGCATTTTTGGTTTTTTAAGTGGTTTTTCTACAACTCCTGCTATGTTTATGATTTTTAGAGTGATTTCTGGATTTGGATTTGGTGGTTTAATGCCCGCAATAAATACTTATTTAACCGAATTTCTTCATATTTCATTTAGAGGGAAGTATTTGGTATTTTTAGAAACAAGCTGGGCTTTTGGAAGTATTTTTATTGCTATTATCCATCTTTTGATTGGAAGAAATTTTTCATGGAGATCTGATTATTATTTCTTAATTTTAGGTTTAATTCCCGCTGTAGTTTTATGTTTTTTTCCGGAGTCTCCAAAATATTTAATTACAAAACATAAGTTTGAAAAATTTAACAAATTGTATAAAACTAATTTATCCGCAAAAGATTTTGATAATTCCTTAAAAAATGTCAAAAGTATTACTTTTTTTAATTTGTTTGTTCCCAAATTTAGAAAAATTTCTATAAATATTTTTTTGTTGTGGTTTACTATGAGCTTTGGATATTATGGAATTTTTGTCTGGATAAAAGATATATTATTAAATAAAGGTGTTGACGTAGTAACTACTGATTTTTATACTTTTTTTATGTTAGTTGCACAACTTCCGGGTTTTTTATTATCTGCTTATTTAATTGAAAAAATTGGAAGAAGAAAATCAATTTTGTTATTTACTTTGGGTACTGCTTTTTCTATGGTATTTTTCGCTCTTTCGGCAAATAATATTTTAGTTTTAATTTTAGGTCTCATAGTTTCAGTTTTTTGTTTAGGAGCATGGGGAATTACTTATGCTTATACTCCAGAACTTTTCCCAACTCAATTCAGAGGTACTGCTAACGGCACTTCAGGTGCAGTAACAAGATTTGCAGGATTTTTAGCACCGTTTTATACTTCATTTTTTATTTCTAAAGATAATATGATGTTAGGTTTGTTTGGAATTTCTATTCTTTTTCTAATTACCGGATTATTTAATTATAAGTTTCTTCCAGAAACTAAATCAAAGGATATTTACTGATGGATACTAAAATTAGAAGAGATCATATTTTGAAATTGTTAGAAAATTCTAAAAATTATGTACCGGGACATGATTTAGCTGAATCTTTTAATGTAACTCGACAAGTTATTGTAAAAGATATTTCTATTTTAAAAGCTGAAGGCTATAATATTATTTCTTCTTCAAAAGGTTATTATATTAATTCTTCAGAAAATCTATTTAAAACAATTGCAGTTAAACATGAAAAAAATGAAATTGAAATTGAATTACGTACCATTATAGATTGTGGTGCAAAGGTTATTGATGTTACAGTAGAACATCCGGTTTATGGGCAGTTAATCGGTTCTTTAGAAATAGAAAATCATATTGATATAGATATTTTTTTAGATAAAATAAAAACTTCTAACCCGTTATCTATTGTAAATCACGGTATTCACCTTCATAAAATTGAATATGATAATGAAAATCAGTATTTATGCGTTTTAAATGCCTTAAGAGATCTAAATATTTTGATTGATTAAAAAAAGATGTACTCGTAAAGAGTACATCTTTTTTATAAAATAATTTTGCCGCCTTTTTTATCATTTCCAGATTTTTTCATACCGTCTAATCTATTAATTAAATCAGCTGGTGCAACACTTATATCACTTTTATTATTTTCTTTTTCCATCATTTCTTTCATTTTTTCATGATAATCTCTTATTTTTTCTTTCATTTCTTCTAAATCGTTGTCAACCCATTGTAATATTCCTTTTGAAATTTGTTTAATTTGTTCTTCGTTCATTTCTATTTCTTCGCTTTCTAATTCTGTGAGAGCGGTGTATTCATTTTTAACGGCTGTTTCTAAATCTTCATCTTGCATTAAATCATTTTTTCTTAAAAGTCTTAAAGCAATATTTGTTCTAAATTTTATGTCCTCTACAGACATTTCAATTCCTTCCAGTCTTTGCATTATTACTTGTATTATTTGATCCAAACCAATTTGCATAATGTAATACCTCCATTTTTTATATTTCTGATTTTAAAGTTCTACTCATTAAATCGTGAATTGCTTGTCTTGGTTCTTCTTCATTGTACATTACATCATAAATTTTCTCTGCAATAGGCATTTCAATATTATGTTTTTTTATTAAATTATAAACAGCTTTACACGTATAAACACCTTCTGCAACCATATTCATAGAATTAAGTATATCTTTTAATTTTTTACCTTTCCCAAGAAGTTCTCCAACGTATCTATTTCTTGAATGCTGACTGTTACATGTAACTATCATATCTCCTGCTCCTGCTAATCCCATAAATGTTTCTTTTGTTCCGCCATAGAATTCTCCTAATCTTGACATTTCTACAAGAGCTCTTGTTATCAAAAAGGCTTTTGTATTATCCCAATTACCAAAACCATCTATTGTTCCCGCTGCTATTGCATATATGTTTTTAGAAGCTCCGCAAATTTCAACTCCCATCAAATCTAAATTTGTGTATGCCCTGAAAGAGACATTGCTAAAAGTTTTTTGAACAACTTTATTAATTTTTTCATCAACTCCTGCAATTACAACTCCTGTCGGAATATTTCTTGCAACTTCTTCTGCATGGCTTGGCCCACTTAAACAACAGTATTTTACATCGCCAAGTTCTTCAGAAACAATTTGATTTACAAGTTTGCCAGTTTCTATTTCTATTCCTTTAGATAAATTTACTATTATTGCTTTTTTATTTTTTATTTTTTTAACAACTTCTCTAACAGCTTGAGCGGGTACTGCAAGCACTATTATTTCAACTTCATTTGTTACACATTCAAAATCATCGTATGCTTTTATTCTTTTATTTATAGGAATTCCAGGCAAGAAGTAGGGATTTTCTCCTCTGTTAAATCTTTCTAAGGTTTCTTTATCTCTTGAATAAACTTTTACATTATGACCATTTTGGTCTAAAAGTATACTTATAGCTGTTCCCCAACTTCCACTTCCTATAACACCTATTTTCATATTATTCACCTGCTTATATATTCTGATATTTTTTCTACACTTAATTTAACCGCTGGTGTCCTATATGGATTAGTTATTTCATCAAGTTTTAATAACCAATAATTATCTTTTTTATACAATACAAGAAAAAATTCTTGATCATATTCTTCTTCTGATGTATAAGTTTTTATTAAATAAGAATCTTCTGATTTAAAAACATTTTTTATAACTATTATTTTTTCATTTTCTGAAATTTTTTTGTTTTTCAAGGAAAAAATATTTTCTTCATTTATTTCCTGAATTTTTGAATGAGGCATTTCGCTTTTCTCCTCCAGTATTCTTTTTATTTTTAAATGTTTTTTCTTTCTAATTATTAATAAATATTTATCTCTTCCCATTTCTTCCCATTTCATTTCATATCTTGTTTTAGGGGTTCTATCAAAATTCTTTTCATATTTTACAATTTCAAAATTCTCATTTTTTTCAAATTGTTCTTTAACTTCTAAACTATACCATTCAACGTCTGTTGCCAATTCTATTTCTCCATTTATTTCTAAAACATTATTCAAAGTATTTATAAAAGAGTCATCAAAAATTCTTTTGTTTTCATGTCTTTTTTTGGGCCAAGGACAAGGAAAATTTACTATTATTTTTTTTATTGATTCTTCATCAAAAAGCTCTCTTATAACAAATTTTGCATCGTCATTTATAATTTTAACATTTTTTAATGAATATTTGCTTAACTTTTTTTCAGTTCTCAAACATGAAGTTATTGAGGTTTCAATTCCAATAAAATAATTATCTTTGTTGTTATTTGAAAGTTCTGCAAGATATTCTCCGCCACCAAAGCCTATTTCAACTGTGAGATTTCTTTTTTTAGAATTAAAAATATTTTCTATAGTTACTGGAAAATCATTAAATTTTTTCGGGTTTAATAAATAAAACATTTTTTCCTCCGTTTTTACATAAAAACCCGGCCGTAGGCCGGGAATTATTTTTAATTTTCTGGAGCTACTTCTCCCAAGTAAATCTTTACTTTTTTGTGTAATCTTGATTTTTTCCTTGCAGCTGTATTTTTGTGTAATACACCTTTTGTTTGAGCTTTATCAATCGCTTTGAATGCTTCAGAAAGAAGATTTAATGTTTCTTCTCTTTCAGCATTAGCATTAATTGCAGCCAATGTTTTTTTAATAACATTTTTTACTCTAGTTTTATATGCTTTGTTTCTTAACCTTCTAACTTCTGTCTGTTTCACTCTTTTTTTTGCTGATTTTACATTTGGCACTTTAATTACCTCCTAAATTATCTATTTTAAATCGAAAGCTGCTTTCAGTTCTTCCACTTTATCAAGCTTTTCCCACGGTAAGTCTATATCTGTTCTTCCGAAATGTCCGTAAGCTGCCGCTTGTTTGTAAATAGGTTTTAGTAATCCAAGATTTTTTATTATAGCTCCAGGTCTAAAATCAAACAGCTTTGTAATTACTTCGAAAAGTTTTTCTTCATCAACTTTTGCTGTTCCTTTAGTATCAATCAATAATGATACGGGTTTAGCAACGCCAATTGCATAACCTAATTGTATCATGACTTCATCAGCCAAACCTGCTGCTACAATATTTTTTGCAACGTATCTTGACATATAATGTGCAGACCTATCTACTTTTGTGGGGTCTTTACCTGAAAATGCTCCGCCTCCGTGTGGTATCCATCCGCCGTAAGTATCTACTATTATTTTTCTTCCTGTTAAACCTGAATCCGCATGAGGGCCTCCTAATACAAATCTTCCAGTTGGATTAACAAGATACCTTGTATCGTTATGTATTAAGTTTTCAGGTAACACAGGATTTATGACATGCTCTATTATTAGCTTTTCTATTTCATCATGCGATACATCTGGATCATGTTGTGTTGAAACAAGTACAGTGTCTATTCTTACTGGTTTATTATTTTTATCGTATTCAATAGTAACTTGTGTTTTTCCATCAGGTCTTAAAAATTTTAGTGTTCCATTTTTTCTAACGTCTGATAATCTTTTTGCTAATTTGTGAGCTAATACTATTGGTGTAGGCATAAATTCTTCGTTTTCATTTGTAGCATACCCAAACATTATTCCTTGATCGCCAGCTCCTATATTTTCATAAGGATCAACTGAAATATTTTCTCCGTTTTTTCCCTCTAATGCTTTATCTACTCCCATAGCTATATCTGCAGATTGTTCATCAATTGAAACCATTACCGCACAAGTTTCTCCATCAAATCCATATTTAGCTCTGTCATAACCTATTTCCATAATTGTTTTTCTTACAATAGCTGGTATATCAGCATAAACACTTGTTCTTATTTCTCCTGCTATTACTGCTACACCAGTTGTAACTAAAGTTTCAATTGCAGTTCTTGCGTTAACTCTATTTTCTTCTGGTTCCATTTCTAATATGGCGTCTAATATAGCATCAGAAATCTGATCGGCTATTTTATCTGGATGACCTTCAGTAACACTTTCGCTAGTAAATAATTTTTTATTCATTTATTAGCCTCCTTTGTTTATTGTTTAATAACTTTTATATTCTTTCCTTACACATTTTAGGCAGGTTTTTTAACCTGCCTCTATTCAATATTTTATTATATCAAATAAAAAAAGTTTTGTATGTAATAATTGTGCTTAAAATGTAAATTTTTTGAATCATTTCTTTGAAAAAACTATGTTGTATCTTTTTGAGCTTCCCCAAAAATCTTCTAGTTCAATATATCCTATTTTGGCTGTTAAATCTTGAGACGAATACCTAATCCAGTTATCCGATTTTATTGGAGTTATAAAATTTTTCGAATAAAGTTTTAACCAATAAATAGAATCTGTAGAACCGTTAGCAAAAACTTCATTTGCAAGATAAATTTCATTATAATTTATTTTTGAAAAATCAATTTGATAAACTAAACTATTTTCTATAAATAACGAAACTTTTTTCGGCAATATCACTGTGTTATTTCCTAGTCTTTCTCTAACTCTTACTTCTATCAAAGGAAGCGATCCTGTATATTCTATATTAGTTGTTCCTTCAGAATTAATTTCAAAATATTGATTTCCAATTCTTATTTGTACTAATTCTAGAGTTTTTGCTCTTGATTCAGTATATTCAATATATTCAAGAGCATTTCTTACAATTTCGCCTTGTTCAGTTTCTTCTCTTACTTCAAAATGTAAATGTGGTGCAAATGATGCTCCTGTATTTCCAGATAGCGCAATAACCTCATCACGAGAAATTTTTACAGCATTTTCCGGAAAATTTATTTCTTTTAAATTATTCCCAAATTCTTTTGAAATAATATCGTAATAAAAGTTAATGTTTTCGTTATAAGTGTTTAAATGCGCATAAACTGTTATTAAATCAACATCATTATGTTTTAAAAATAGAGTGTTACCATATACAATATCATTACTCCATATTTTATAAACATAACCTGCGGCTCCCGAATGAACATTAATATTTTCTCTGAAAAATGTCGAAAAATCTATTCCAAGATGAAAGTGAGAACGATTTCCTGTATCCCTAAATTCACCAAAAGAAGAAGTTAAATATGAATTTTTTATTGGAACTTCAAAAATTTGGGAAAAACTACTAAGACTTACTAAACAAATAAATACTAATAAAAAAATTTTTTTTAAAATTTTCATCACCTCTTTAATAAAAACCTTTTTTGCTTATAAGAAAAAATTCCGCCTTTTTCTCATCCGTTTTTAATTTTTTAATACCAAGCGTTCCAATTCTTTTTTGATAATAATTAAATTCATTTATAGGAACAGTTATAAATTTTTCTTCTAATATATCATATCTTTTTAAATATATTTCCATATTTCTTAAAAATTCTTTTACAGATTTTGTGTTTTCTGCAGAAATAAATAACGATTCAGGAAACAATATTTTTAAATCTTCTAATTTTGATGGACATTTATCTATTTTGTTAAATACAACTATGCTTGGTATTGTTTCTTCAGTAATTTCATTTACTATTTTATCAACAACGTTCATTTTTTCCTTAAAATCTTCATCGCTACAATCTATAAGTTTTATTATAAAATCAGCATTATTAAGTTCTTCTAAAGTAGATTTAAAGGCTTCTATTAGTTGAGTAGGTATATTTCTTATAAATCCAACTGTATCTGAAAAAATTAACTCAAGTCCTGTATCAAATTTTGTTCGTCTCGTTTTAGGAGAAAGAGTAGAAAAAAGTTTTTCAGATATTAATATATTTTCTTCCGAAGTAATATTTTTCAATAATGTTGATTTTCCCGCACTTGTATAACCAACTATTGATATTTTTAAAGTTTGATCTTTGTTTCTTCTTTTACTCATTAAATTTCTGTTTTTTTCTAATTGTTTTAATTCTTTTTTCAACAGATGAATTTTTTCTTTTATTTCTCTTCTGTTATATTCAAGTTGAGTTTCTCCTGGCCCTACTGTACCAATTCCTGCTCCAGTTCTTGACATTTCTATTCCTTTTCCCACAAGTTGTGGAAGATCATATTTAAGCTTTGCAAGTTCTACTTGCAACTTACTTTCAGCAGAACCTGCATTTTTTCTAAATATTTCTATTATTATTTCATTTCTGTCAAGAATCTTTATTCCTAATTCCTTACTTAAATTAACTCTTTGGACACTAGTCAAATTATTATTAATTACAAGAAATTCTGATTCCGTTTGTTCTATTAATTCTTTTATTTCAAGTATTTTTCCTTTTCCAAAAAGAGTTTTTACGTGAGGATTTTCTCTTTTCTGATAAATAATTTCTTGAATATTTATATCTAAATTTTCGGATAAAAGAATTAATTCTTCTATTTCCGAATTGTAGTTAATATAATTACTTTCTTTTATATAACCTATTATTCCATTAATTTATATCACCTTCAATTTAATTTTCTTCATTTAATTGAAACAATTTTACATATTTTGCGGGAACTAACATTTTTATAGAATGTTTATAAACTAATGACTGCTGGTTATTTTTTTCAATTAAAACAGTATAATTATCAAAAGATTTTACAAAACCACTTGTTTGGAATCCACCCTCAAAATAAATTTTTGCTTCAATTTTGTTTATCCTAAGTATGTTTAAAAATCTGTCCTGAAGATTAAATTTTTCAGGCATCAAAATCCCCCCTCATAATATAGTTTTTTACTTTTTCCTTTATTTCCGGAATCTCTAAATTACTTATATTAACCCATAAAGTATTTTCTAATTTTCTAAAATAAATAATTTGTCTTCTTGCATATCTTCTAGTATTAACCTTTATTAACTCTTTACATTCTTCATAAGTTATTTCTTTTCTTAAATATTTGAAAACTTCTTTATATCCAATAGTATTTAAAGCATTAATATTTTCATTAAACCCTTTTTTGTAAAGCGTTTCAACTTCTTCTATCAAACCATCTTCAAACATTTGCTCTACTCTTTTATTTATTCTTTCATGCAATTCTTTTCTATCTCTATCTAATACTATTATTTTGTAATTATACTTTGGTTTGTTTTCAAATTTAAGTTCTGAAAATTTTATTCCAGAGTTTATAAAAATTTCAAAAAATCTTATTATTCTTTTTAAATCATTTTTATGAATTTTATTGAAAGATTTTTTATCTATTTTTTCCATTAAAATTCCAAGTTTGCCAGGGTAATTTTTTTCATAATTATAAAGATAATTTCTAATCGAATCATCTGAATTTAAATCTGTTAACCCTTTTATAAGAGCATCTATATAAAAACCTGTTCCACCAACTAATATAGGCGTTTTCTTATTGTCAATGATTTGCTGTAAAGTTAATTCACAATCAATTTTATATTTAAAAGCATTATAAATTTCATTCAAATTTAAAAAATTAAAAAGATGATGTGGAATTTTTTTTTGCATTTCAATATCAGGTTTTGCTGTACCTATATTTATTTCCTTATAAATTTGTCTAGAATCGAGACAAACTATTTCTCCTGAATATTCTTCTGCTAAATATAAACTTAAATCAGTCTTACCAACTGCCGTTGCTCCTGTTACTATAAATACATTCATTTTTTATATGTCACCCCAAAAATTATGTCGCTATTTCTACTTCCAAGGTAATCATCAAATTTTAATTCTGCCCATATTTTATCAATTTTTCGAGCTTTAAAAACAATTTTTTTCTTTGCAGTTCTAAGCATATGATTTATATCTTCCATATTAATTTTATCATAAATCGCCATTTTTCGCAAAGAATTTAAAGAAGAAGATAAATAATTTGGATTTTCAAACATTGGATCACAATATACAATATCGAAACTATTATCCTTTTGTTTTCTTAAAAAAGACTTATAATTATCATTAATTATTTTTATTTTTTCAGAAGCGTCTTTCATCCATTTTTCTTTAAAATTATAATAATTAAGACTTTCTTTAACAACTAAATAAATTGGAAACGAACCTTCTGTTGCAGTAACTTCTTTACAGAAATTTGCTAAAAATAAGGCTTCACTTCCTAATCCCAATGTTAAATCTAATATTTCATCTTCTTCAGTTGGTGTAATTGCTTCATGTAAATAATCTTTTGAATTTTCATTTTCTATATTTTTCATTTTAACTTTAGATATTGACGGATGATAAAAAAAAGTATTATCTCCCATTACCCAATTCAAAGTATTATCTTTGTTAACAATAAAATATCCAATTTCTTCATTATTAAGAAATTTTGATAAATGTCTACGATTTTTATAAATGCCTTTATATTTTTTTGATAAATCTAAGGCTCTTTCAATTTGAAATTTATCTGGTTTATGTGAAGTTGTAAAAATAATATTACTCATTATAAAAATTTCTCCTTAATTATCATTATTTAGCTTATTTTCTATTTGATCTAAAATTTGAGTTTTATATTCATACTCTTCATTCAAACTTAAGATTTCTTCCATATATTGCTTGTGAATAGCTTCTATTTCTTTATAAAAGGTAATTTGCCTGTAAATTTGAAAAGCAAAAAATACTATAAGAACTAAAAGAAAAATTTTTACATAATTTATTTTTTTCTTTTTTTTAGTAAGTTTTTTCTTTCTTTTTTTATGATTTTTATCAATAACAATTACAGGCATAAAAATCTCCTCCGTTATTATCCTTTAAGTCCTGTTTTTGCAATTCCTTCCACAAAATATTTTTGTAAGAAAATAAATATTATTATTACTGGAATAATTGAAAATGTAGATGCTGCCATCAATTGATTGTAAATATCCCCTGATTCGCTTCTAAATGTTTGAAGTCCGACAGCGAGAGTTCTCATTTCCGGTTCTCTAGTTACTATAAGTACCCATAAAAATGCATTCCAACTTCCTACAAATTTTAATAATGATCCAGTTAACAATGCAGGTTTGCTTAAAGGAACCATTACTGTCCATAAGAATCTCCAACTTGAAGAACCATCTATTTTTGCTGCATCCCATAAATCATGTGGAACTGTCATAAATTGCTGTCTTAAAAGAAATACTGCAAAAACACTTATTACCCAAGGCACAATTAGGGCATAATATGTATCTAACCATTGAAATCTACTTATCATTATGTAATTTGGAACTAATAAAACTTCTCCCGGAACCATCATTGTCGCTAACAATAGAGTAAATAACAGATTTTTACCCCAAAAATTTAATTTTGCAAACGCAAATGCTGCCATAGAACCTATAATAGCTTGTATTAAAGTAGTTATAACCGCCATAAATGTTGTGTTCAAATAATATCTTGAAAATGGCGCAGCATTCCAAGCATCTACATAATTTTGGAAAATATTTTTGAATATAGAAGTTTTTTTAAAGGTTGATGAAACTTGAGGAACTTCGTCTAATATCCATCCTGTTAATATATCTTTTGTATGTATTTCAATTCTATTTTTATTCTTAAATCTAATTGATTCTATAAAATCAGGTGATTCTATAATTTGTGCTCTTGATATACTATTGTTAAAAAAATTATTAAAATAATTAATAAAATTATCTAATTCTACTCTTTTTTGCAATATTTCAAGAAACACATCTTCTTTAGTGTTAATAGAATTAATTAGCAACTCATAATTTCTTGCACTAATAAAATTTTGAGCATTTTCTAATGTTGCATTATTTCTTGCTAATGTTCTTACTATGCTTATAATAGTTGCGACATCTCTTCTTTCAATGTCAAAACCCGTTCTTATAGCTTCGTTTATATCACTTTCAAAAGAATGAACAACTATTTCACTTATTTCTAAAACATTTTTTTTGGTAAGAAGTTTTTTAACTCTTTCAGTTTGATGAAAATTTAATTTACTATTTGGCAAATCATTTATTAAATTTTCATACATTTCATCTTTTGTTGGAATATTAAAAACTATAGTTGCTTCATCTAAAAATATGTTTTTAAAATTATCAATGTTATCAAAATAATTAACATAAAAAGAAAGTGTGTTTAAATTTTTTTCAACTACTTCGTATACATTCCTCTGTATTAATGTATTTGTTCTTGATAAAATAGAATCTTCAAAAATTATAATTTCATTTAAAAAATCATTGTGATCATTTATTAAGGCATTAGCTGTTTCTAAAGATAATAAACCTAATCCCCTAGAATACGGTTCTACTTTTTGTATTAACTCGTTAGTAAGTATTTTTAGAGTTTTTAAATAATTTATAAATTCATCTTTTTTTGATTCTATTTCAGAAATTTGCTCATCATTCATAGTTGGCATTATTCTAAATGCTGGTAATCTATCTATATTCGTTTCTGTTGTAGTATCAATATAATTTATTATTCCATTTAAATCATCTCTTAAGCTTCTTCCGAGAATTGTTTTTTTAAAGTAACCGTCTTCTTGTGCAAATAAATTAAAATAAATTTGTTCAAAATTTCTCGGTGTTTTATCAAAAGATGTGAATAATCCCAGAAAATCATTTCGTAAAGATACATTATTTATATATCCAAATATAAACTCAAACATTTCATCAAGATTATTTTTATCAGAAAATCTAAAATCAGAATATTTTAAAGTTACAGTTCCTCTTTCCAAATGATCGTCATTTATAAAAAAAACTAATAAATTAGGATTAAAAGATTGTTGCGTTGATAACGCTCTAAATTCAGCAAGAGATAAAGTTCCTCTTGAACCACCTAATGATGAGATTAAATTAACGTTTACATCTCTTTCAGACTTAAAGTTTTTAGTAGTCCAATTTGGAGGCCATGCCGCAACTTCAGAATCTGTTTTCAATGAAGTCATAACCATCCAGGCAAAAGGCATTATCATTATTAACGCTCCACCGGCTACTAATATATATACTAAAACTGTTGACATTGTTTTTAAAAATTTTTTATAATCCATCGCCAATCCTCCTTATGAATCGTAATGAACTCTTTTTTTGCCGGCTCTTAATTGAATAAATGTAAAAATCATTATTATTCCAAATAAAACATAAGCTGCTGCACTGGCTTGACCCATTCGTTGTTCCGTATAAAATTTTTCATAAATATAGTAAACCACAGTAAGTCCGCTCTGACTATGAGGACCTGGAACTCCAGAATACAAAATGAATATTTCGTCAAAAACTTTGAATGCCCCTATCATAGAAACAATAAGAATAAAAAATGTTGTTGGAGATAGTAGAGGCCAAGTTATATGTTTAAATTTCTGCCAAGCACTTGCACCATCTACTTCGGCAGCTTCATAATATGATCTGTCAATATTTTGCAATCCTGCTAAGAATATAACCGCATAATATCCTACCATTTTCCAAACAGATACTATAGCTACTGTTGGAATAGTAAAATTTGCATCTTTTAGCCATAAAACTCTAGATATTCCAAAAGAAGATAAAATATGGTTTAAAAGTCCATAATCTGTAAAAATCCATTGCCAAATAAGTGATACGGCAACTGTACTCGTTACAAATGGAATAAAATATATCGTTCTAAAAAAAGTTTTTCCGACTATTTTTTGATACATTAAAAGAGCTATTATTAATGCTAAAAAAATTGTTATTGGCATTGATAATAAAACATAATATGCAGTATTCCAAATAGCTTTTAAAAACTGAACTTCTTCTTTTGCCACATTTAAAAATTTAATTATTTCTGTTAAACCCATAAATACTGCAAAAGCATATGTAGCAAAGAATATAATTAATCTTTGCATTAATTTATCGTTGGCAGGTTTAGAAAATTTTATTGCCGCAAGTACCGTATATATTGCAGTTATTAAAACCGCAATAAAATAAGTTAAATAAATATATTTATTGAAAATAATTCCTAAAAGACCTAAAACTGATCCTAATACTATCAATTTTTTATAAGAATTTTTTTCAATTTTTTTCATATCCATAATTAAATGCATAAAAAAAATGAAAGTCATTACTACTAGTAAAGTACCAAAAAAGGCTTCATTAAAACTTACATTTACAGGATTTTTAATCCTAAAAAGAATTTTATAATTTTCAAATCCAATAAAAACAGGGTTTGCCTGTGTTTGAAAATCCCATCTAAAAAAACTCAAAATGAAAGAATAAACAATTGGCCAAAACATAAAAAGCCCTAATATCATCATAGTAGGAAGCAAATATAAATAGGCTGTTATACTTTCTCTGGATTTTCTATAATTTGATGGACTTAAAACTTTTTTTAAAAAAAATAGCAAAAAAACAAGAATAATAGCTATTCCAACCGTAACTAAAGCAATAGTATACTCAGCTGGTAATTTCATGCGGCAACCTCCGTTTAAAATTTTTTATTTTATTTTATTAAAATTTTATAAATGTTGATAAAAAAATTCAAGATATTTTTTTATCTCTGTTTTAAATTATTACGGAAATTAAAATTTATTTTCACTAAATTAGAAAAAATCTAATGGCATCTTTTAGAAATTTCAAGTATTTCTTCTTTTATTTGTTCAAAAGATAATTTTTCATTTATTCCCTGCTTCAAGAAATCATTTATATTATCAATCTCTTTAATGGCTAAATCTATTTTAGGATTCATTCCTGATTTATATGCACCAACTTCAATTAAATCTTTCGCTTCTTTATATGTTGCATACAAATCTTTTAATTTTCTTGACGCATTCATGTGTTCTTCATCTACAACACTATTCATTAATCTACTTACACTTGATAATATATCTATTGCAGGATAATGAACAGCATCTGCAAGTTTACGAGATAAAACAATATGACCATCAACAATACCTCTAACTGTATCTCCAATAGGGTCATTCATATCATCAGCTTCAACCAAAACCGTATATATACCTGTCATCGTACCAATTGAAGAATTACCAGCTCTTTCCAAAATTTTAGGCAAATCTGCAAATACACTAGGAGTATATCCTCTTGTAGCTGGAGGTTCACCTATAGATAAACCAATTTCTCTTTTTGCCATAGCCCAACGAGTTAATGAATCTACCATTAGTAAAACGTCATGACCTTTATCTCTAAAATACTCTGCAATAGTTGTAGCACAAAATAACGCTTTAACTCTCATCAAAGCAGGTTGATCAGAAGTTGATACTACTACTACAGATTTTTTTAAGCCTTCTTCACCTAAATCTCTTTCTATAAATTCTCTAACTTCACGTCCTCGTTCTCCAATTAATCCTATAACATTAATATCTGCTTCTGTATTTCTTGCTATCATACCAAGCACCGTACTTTTTCCTACACCGCTTCCAGCCATTATACTTATTCTTTGACCTTTTCCTAATGTAAGCATTCCATCTATAGCCTTAACCCCTACTGAAAGACTGTTTTCAATCATTTTTCTTACAAGTGGGTTAGGGGGCGTTGCATATATACTTTTTGATTCTTTTAATCTTAAATTTTTATTATCTATAGATCTACCCAGTCCATCAATTACTTTTCCTAAAAGACCTTCGCCAATTTTTATTGAAACTTTCCTATCCAACTTTTTTACTGGAGCGCCTACATAAAGCCCGTCAATATCTTCAAAAGGCATTAGTAAAACTTTATTATCCGAAAAGCCTACTGTTTCAGCTAAAGCTTCTTTATTATCTTTAAGTTTTATTGAGCATAAATCGCCAATTGCTGCATCAGGACCTATAGATTCTATAGTAACTCCAACTATTCTTGAAACTTTTCCTTCTAAAGATAGCATTTCTTTAGATTCAATATATTTTTTAAAACTTTCTCTGACAAGATTAAATTTATTTATTCTCATCAAAAGAAACCTCCAAATCATCCATTATTTCTTGAATAAAGTTTTCTGCGACTATATCATAAACACCTATTTCAGTTTCTACATTAATTTGGTAGTTTTTTAAAGACACGTCTTCTTTTATGCTGAAAGATTCGGAAATATCTGATTCAAAAAAACCACCATATTCATTAACCATCTTAGGATTCATTCTTATCAAAACTTTTTTAAAAGAAGAAATTTTTTCTTTTAATCTAAGAATAACTTCATTAAACCATTCTGGTTTATTAAAAAAATCGTTTTTTAAATATTTTTCTACAACATCTTTAATTATACTTATTATTAATTCCTCGGTAGATATCATATAGTTATTTATGTTTTCATCTAAGGACATAAGTTTATTATTTATTTCTTCATTAAAATTTTTTATAGTTTCTTCGCAAGTATTTTTAAAATAAAAATCTGCTTCTTTTTTTTTCATTTCAAAAATTTGCTGTGCTTCTACATTTGCACCTTCTATAATTTCTTTAGCTTGTCTTTCAGCTTCAAAAACTATAAGCTTTGCATCTTCATTAGCTTTTTTTAAAATTTTTTCAGATTCAATATCTCTATTATCAGAATCAATATTTTCATTTTTTAATTGTTTTTTTTCTTCAATTAGTAAAGGAGAGTCTAAAATAACATATTTATTATTAATAAGTCTTTTGTTATACAATTAACTCTTCTCCTCCTCCTCCACCTATAATAATTTCTCCGGCTTCTTCGAGTTTTCTAATAATATTAACAACATTTTGTTGTGCTTCATCAACATCTTTAACTCTAACAGGACCCATAAATTCTAATTCTTCTTTAATCATCTGTGCCTGTCTCTTCGACATATTTCTGTAAATTACATCTTGAACTTCTTCTGAAGCGCCTTTTAAAGCAAGAGTTAAATCTTTTGTGTCAACTTCTCTTAAAATTCTTTGAACGGCCCTTTCATCTAGTTTAACAACATCTTCGAAAACAAACATTCTTTTTCTAATTTCTTCAGATAATTTGGGGTCTCTTTCTGATAATCTATCAAATATATTTTTTCCAACTGCTCTGTCCATTGAGTTCATTATATCAGCCGAAACTTCAATTCCACCGACTTGAGAAAAAGTTTGTACTGTAAAGGTTGATAATCTATCTTTCATCTTATTTTCAATTTCTTTAACTATATCAGGTGTTGCAGAATTCATTATAGAAATTCTTTTAATTACTTCAACTTGTAATGGTTCGCTTAAATAAGTAATAATTTGTGAAGCAGTCTCTGGTTGCAAATAACATAGTACGAGGGCCACTGTCTGCGGATGTTCATTTTGTAAAACGTTAACCATTTGAGTAATATCCACCCTTTTAAAAAAGTTAAAAGGCTTAACTTGTAAATTAGAAACAAGTTTTTCGATTATTTCAATCGCTTTTTCAGGTCCAAAAGCACTTTCAAGAAGGTTTTTTGCATAATCAACCCCTCCTTGATTAATAAATTCTTTCACTTTTGCAAGCTCAAAAAATTCATCTAAAACTTTATCTTTTAAGTCTTGATCAATTTTTTCTAAGTTGGCAACTTCTAAAGTCAGTTGTTCAACATCATCATCATCTAATTTTTTTAAAACACTACCGGCCCTTTCAGGGCCCATCAATATTAATAGCATCGCTGATTTTTTTATTCCGCTTAGTTCTTTTTTTTCTTCAGGCATAAAATCGCTCCTTACTGTGCACTAATCCACATTTTTAATATTTCGGCAACATCCTCACTTCTAGAATCAACAATTTCTTCAAGTTGTTTTTGTCTTTCTTTTGAAGGATTGAATTCTTCAACCTTATCTTCTTTAAGTTGACTTACTTCTTGTTTTACTCTATTTTCAAGTTCTAATTCTCTTGCTCTTATTATTAATCTCGTTCTTCTTTTTCTTAAATAAGAAACTATTAAAAATACTAAAAATGTCACTATAACAACTGTCAGAATAAGAACAAAAACAAAAATCATCAATTTTTGTCTTCGAACTTGTTCTTCTTCAATTTCTAATCTCATATTTTCAATATCTCTATTAAATTGTAGAGATAATACAGAAATTGAATTCATGTTTGCTCCTACTGCTGTAGATATTGCATTTGAAATCTGTTGTCGAGAAGTATCATTTTCAGGAATATTAGCGTTTATAAAATCTATAAAAACTGTAAAACTTTTATCAGAAATTTCTCCAGTTCTATCTTGTACGGTTCTTCTATATAATTCATTTACATCATAATTAGTAATTGTTGTAGATCTTCTGTAAAAATCATCACCATTTTCTGGGCTTTGATAAGTATAAGGAGGAATATTAGAATCTGTTCCTACTGCTCCTGCTGTTCCTGAACTAGTGCTTTCTTCAATTTCCTGTTGTTGACTTAAAATAATTCCTTCTGTCTTATTAACAGGAGTTACTAACCTTTCTTCTTGTTCAAGTTTTGTCCAATCTAAATTAATTTCAGAGATTACTACAACATTTCCAAAACCAAACACAGATTGCAGACTTTCTTGTACTTTTGAAGAATAATAGCGTTCAACTTGTTTTTTCATCTCAAGTCTACTTTGTGCTGATCCTACTTGATCATCTAAAAATAAACTCGAGGTTAAATCTCTTGAAAAATTATCTACAACTTTAACCTCTCGTACCTCTAAACCTTGAACAGCACCTGCGACAAAATTTACTATTCCTCTTATCTGTTCAGTAGTAAGTTGAGCCCCAGTATCCATTAATACTAAAACTGACGCTGTAGCTTTATTTTCTTCGGTAGTTGTATAATAAGTTCTTGGTGGGATTACTAGATGAACTCTAGCATGTCTGACACCTTTAATCGTAGAAATACTTCTTGACAATTCGCCTTCTAAAGCAATTTGATAATTTACCTGTTTATCATAACTTGTTGCACCAAATCCCTGTGAAGAAAGCAGATCATAACTTCTCATATTTCCGCCTAAAACTCCATCAGATGCCAATTTCATTCTTAATGCATCTACATCTTTATAATTAACATAAATAGTTCCACCTGATGAAACTCTATATTTTATACTCATTTCTTCTAATTGGCGCAAAAGATCTCCGGAAGCTTGTTCAGAAGTTCCGGTAATAAAAAATTTATAATTTGGTCTTAAAATCATTGTTGTTGTTAATATAATCAATATTATTACAGCAAATGATCCTAAAATAAAAATTTTTTTATATTTGGGGGTTTGGGAATTCCACCAATTCAATATTTTCTTAAAAATCTCGTTCATTAGGCTTTATCTCCTTTCATAAAACACCAAATTGAAAATTAAAACTTTGATTAAAAATATCAAATCCTACTAAAGATTGAATATTCATTATTTTTAATCCGTACATAATTAAAAAATTATGCTCAGTAATTTCAATTTTAGAAATATATGTTTTCTGCCTGATTCTATAATACGAAAAAAATGGATTTTCCCCTAAAGAAAAAGAAATATTTTGCCAAGGTAGACCCATTCTAATAATTAATGAGTCTTTATTTATACCATAAGAAAAAATTGTTCTGGGGTTATATAAAATTGAAAAATCAAAATCTAATTCGTATTTCTTGTTATCAATTATACCATTATTTTCATTAATTTTTTCACCGTCTGAAAAAAATTTAAAATCAAAATAAAATTCAAATTTTCTATACGCTGCTGTAAAATTTAAATCTAATAAAAATTTATTGTTAGAAAAAAAATCTAAAGACCCTCCTAAAATATAAGGAGAATAGACAGGTCTGATAATATAATTACTTTGCTCTCTTTTTACTCTTAAATAATAGGCTTCTCCTGATGGTGTCATACCAGCTCTTCTTATAGCTCCTGGCCCATCATGATATGCTGCAATTTGTCTTTTTTCGTCTTCAAAAATTCTTCTTAAATAACTTTGGTACTCAAGAGCAGATCTTAAATTATCATATGGATCAAATAAATTTTCAACATTTAAATCTTTGCCTGTTAAATATTTTATTTGAAAAAGACCCATAGCATTAGATGACGAAATTGCATGAGTATAATTTGAGGATTCCACAACCATTTGACCTCCCATCAAGCTTCTTTCTTGAGACCAAGCTGATGCGAGAAGTTCGTTTGAAAGCATTAATTGATATTTTCTTACGTTATAAAATTGCAAAGAAATATGATTATCTGTGCTTGCCGTATAATTAAAATAATATCCTGGAGGACTAAAAATATTGGTATATTTATTAAAATAAGAAAAAGAAAAAATTGAAAAATTAATAATAATTATAATGAAAAAAATTTTTTTCATAAATTTGTCTATTTTACATATAGTCTATAACTTCTATTATTATTTTTGAAATATTTTCGCCGGTTTTTTTTGCCATTTCAATAACCTCTTCTGCCGTAACAGGTTCAAGTCCTTCCGCAATAGCCATATCAGTTATCGCTGAAAGCCCTAACACTTTAATTCCACAATGTCTTGCAACAATTACTTCGGGAACTGTTGACATTCCCACTAGATCTGCTCCAAAATTTCTCATCATCAATAGTTCAGCAGGAGTTTCAAATGTAGGGCCTGTTATGCCAAGATAAATACCTGTAAATATTTTTATACCTAATTTTTTAGCTGTTTTTAAGGCTAATTCTATATATTCTTTATTATAAGGCTCGCTCATATCGGGGAATCTTACTCCCCATTCATCAAAATTTTGACCTATTAAAGGGTTATCTCCAGTAAAATTTATATGATCTGTTATTATACACGGAGTAGCTCTTTCAAAATTAGGGTTCATACCTCCTGCGGCATTAGTAATTATCATTTTTTCTATTCCCAATTCTTTAAATACTCTTATAGGGAAAGTAACTTCTTTCATAGAATATCCTTCGTAATAATGAAATCTACCGTTCATTAAAACAACATTTTTGTTTCCTAATTTTCCAAATATTAATTCTCCTTTGTGCCCTGGCGCAGTTGATTTTGGGAAATTTGGAATTTCAGAATAAGGAATAACTTTTTTTTCTTCAATAATTTCAGAAATGTTTTGAAGACCCGAACCTAAAATAATAGCTATTTCCGTTTTTATCCCTAGTTTTTTTTCTAAATGTTCCGAAGCTTCTTTTACTTTATTAACATAACCCATAACATGATTATTCATATTTCGCACCTCCGATTTTATTCTATATAACCAATATAAGGTAAATTTCTATATTTCTCATCATAATCAAGACCATATCCTATAATAAAATGATCTCCTGTTTCAAATCCTTTGAATTTTACATTTATTCCGTGTTCATGAACTTTTTTTACTACCGCAGAAGCTATTTCAACAGAAGCTGGTTTCTGTCTTTCAATATACTTTACTATATATTTTAGCGTATTTCCTGTATCTACAACATCTTCAACTATTATTACATGCTTATTTTCTAAAGATTCTTCAACCCAACTTTTTACTTTAATTTTTCCCGTAGTATTTTTACCAGAATAACTTGACACTTGAATGAAATTATACAAACAATTTAAATCAATTCTTTTTAATAAATCACTGTAAAAATTTATAGAACCTTTCAAAACACATACCATAACAATTTCATCTGTTTTTTCTTTATAATATTCTGTAATTTCTTTACCTAATTTTCTAACCATTAAATCAATTTCCTCTTCGGAAATAAGAGTTTTTATATTCATTTTTCCTCCTAATTTTTTATCAATTTTATCTCACCTGAAAAAATTTTTTTTATTTCATTTTCATAATTTACAACCTCTAAATAATCTGGATAAATTTCTAAAATTTTAACTTTTTCAATTTTTCCTTCAGGATATTGAACTAAGACTTCCATTTCCGGAAAAATGTTTAAATTTTTCTTCCACTTTTTTGTTAAAACATTTAATGACATTTTTTTAGTATATTTCAAATAATAATTATAATATACTTTGTGATTCAGTTCGTTTAAAAATTTTTCTAAATTCACTTTTTTATTTGTTTGCTCATATAAAGACGTTGCCGGGTTTTCAAACCCTTCATATGTTTGGTTATTTATATTTATTCCGACACCTACTATAACAGCATACGCTCTAGAATTCAAAAATATATTTTCTGCCATTATACCACATATTTTTTCATTTTTTATCAAAACATCATTTGGCCATTTAATTTTTGCATTAATTTTATATTTGCTTAGCATATCACAAATAGCTAATGAATACATTTTTATATAATATTGAGGTTCAATAGTTCTTTTAGAGGGTTTAAATAATGTTGAAAACCATAATCCTCCCTCCTCAGAAATCCATAAATTTCCCTTACGACCTCTTCCTGAAATTTGCTTTTTTGCCCAAACTACAGTTTCGGAAGGAAGGTCAATCCAATTATCTTTTAAAAATTTATTTGTTGAATCAATAACATCAAAATAAAACGTTTTATCCCCAATCATATTTATTCTTTTCTTTTAAATACGTGTTTGGAAGAAGGAAAAGTCTCTGTTTCAACTTCTTTAATATATTCAACTATAGCATTTTTAAAAATTTCATATCCGTTTAAGTATTTTTTTGCGAATTTTGGAGTAAAGCTATTACTCAATCCTAGTAAATCATGCCACACTAATACTTGACCGTCGCAATATTTTCCAGAACCTATACCAATAGTCGGAATATCAAGTGATTGTGTAATTTCTTTTGTAGTTTCTTCTTCAACCATTTCAAGAACAATTGAAAAAACTCCTGATTCTTGTAGTGCCAAAGCATCTTCAAGAAGTTTTTTCCTTTCAAATTCATTTTTTCCTTTTGATTTTATACCTATTTGTTTATGAGATTGTGGAGTAAAACCAATATGGCCCATAACAGGTATCCCAAATTCAACTATTTTTTTTACTGTATTTGAGATATTTTTTCCGCCTTCAAGTTTCACAGCATCAACTCTTCCATATTTTAAAAATTTCCCACAGCTTTCAATCGCTTTTTCTTCAGAACATTGATAACTTAAAAAAGGTAAATCACCAATAACAAAGGTTTCTTCTGCTCCTTTTTTAACTATTTTTGAATGAAAAATCATATCTTCGAGTTCTACAGGTAGTGTATCTTTATTACCAAAAACAGTGTTTGAAATTGAATCTCCAACTAAAATCATATCTATTCCAGCATCTTGTGCAATTACAGCTGAAGGAAAGTCATAAGCAGTAATCATTGTAAGCTTTTTCTGGCTTTTAGAAGCTAAAATTTTTGAAATGTTTAACATTTAAGCTCCGCCTCCTTTTTTAATTTCTTCAAGTTTTTCTATGAAAAAATCATATACATTTTTATCAAAATACTTGGCAAAAATATTTTTTTCTTCTTCAATTACTTTTAAATCGCCTCTTTGAACAGGTCCTGTTAATGAATTAAATAAATCTTTCTTTTTCACATTATTTGCTGCATTTATTAATAATTCTATAAGATGGGCCTTTTCACCTAATCCGATTTTTTCATAAATATCATTAGACATTTTTATTAACCCATAAACAAAATTTGAAGATATAACAGCAGCCAAATGATAATCTTTCTTTTTTTCTTTTGGAACTAATAAAATTTTTCCATTCAAAAGTTTAATGAATTTTTCTGCAATAAAAAAAGAATCTTTTTCACATTCCACTCCCCAAGTTACATTATCCAAAATTACATTTTTTGATTCGAAAGGTTTATTAGGATGTATTGTGATTTTATGTTTTATATTTAAACCTTCAAATAATTCTGTTGTATGATAACCCGAAAAATGAAAAATTGCTTCAACATTTTTTAAATCAGATTTTTTTAGATTTCGAACTATATAAGAAATTTTATCGTCCGGAACTCCTAAAAATATTAAACCCTTTAAAGATAAATTTTTATATTCTGACATCTGAAAGCTACTGTCAATTATAGTACCTTTTTCAAAACCTTTATTTAACAAATGATTAAAAATACTTGAACCAACTTTTCCTGGTCCGATTAAATTAATATAATTATTTTCAAAAATTAATAACACCTCCTAAATATTCATGGTATAATATGTTGTAATCAAGAATAAAATAAACGTAAAATTTTTTAACTAGCTTTAATTTTTTTATTCACATTTTTCCATTATTTTTTAAATAAATTTTATGAACAGGGGAAATATAATGCGAAATTTTTTTAACAATTTAAAAGTTTCTACAAACGAAAGAATATCAAGAATAGAATTTATTATTTTTATAATTTATATTTTGTTATTGGCAATTGGTTTTTTTGCTATTAAAAGTGCTACAATAAATACTACAAGAGAATCAACAGCCGACAGACAATTAATATGGATAATTATAAGTTTAATCGCTTTTTTTATATCTACAATTATACCAGAAAGAACTTTAAAAAGACTCATTCCTTTTTCGTTTTATTTTATGTTTTTTTCATTAATTCTTGTTATTTTTTTTGGAACAATTATTTACGGAGCTAAAAGGTGGATATATTTAGGACCTTTTGGATTTCAACCTTCCGAATTTTTTAAAATTGCAGTGATTTTGTATTTTAGCCTCATTCTTTCAAAAAATAATAAATTTCAATACTTATTTGCATCTTTATTTTTATTTGCGTCAGTCTTCATCATTTATAAACAGCCAGATTTAGGAACGTCAATAATTGTATTTTCTTTATGGTTCATTGCTCTTTTTATTTCAGGTAAATATGATTTGATATTAAAAATAACTACAATTGGTGGCTTAATATTCTCGCCAATAATATTTTTAGTGATGCCTGATTATCAAAAAGCTAGAATTGCGGGCTTTTTATTTCCCGAAAGATATGCGGCAAATGTTTCTTATAACACTATTCAATCAATAAGAGCTATTGGCGCCGGCGGAATAACTGGAAGCGGTTATATGAACGGATTCATGAATTTAGGTCAATTTGTTCCTGAAAATCATTCGGATTTTATCATTTCGGTTATAGGCGAAGAATTTGGATTTATTGGCATGTTAATCGTTTTAATTTTATATTTTCTCATTTTTTGGAGGTTGTATATAGGTTATAAAATAAGTTATGATATGTTTTGGAAATATTATTTTTTACTAACGTCATTTCTTTTTGGATTTCATATTTTTGAAAATATCGGTATGAATCTTGGCATAATGCCGGTTACTGGAATACCGCTTCCGTTTTTAACGGCTGGGGGAAGCCCTACATTAAGTTTCTCTATAATATTAGGGTTAGCAACAAAAGGTTTAATGACAAATAAAAATATAAAGAGGTGAATCTGTTTATGAAAATATTGGGGGCAGTTCCCAATGTAAGTGAAGGTAAAGATGTTAAATTTATTCAAGAATTAGTTGATATTTCTTCTAATTACGAAAAATTATGGGTGATTTCAAAAAATATCGATGATTACTATAACAGAACTATGATTTCTGTTGCCGGAGAACCGAATTCTGTAGTAGAATATCTTTTCGAATTAACAAAAGTTTGTTCTTCAAAGATTAACTTAAATAAACACAGAGGCTCTTATCCTAGAATTGGAGCGGTTGATGTAATTCCTCTAATTCCAATTACATCTGTTTCTGACGAAGAAGCTTTAGAACTTGCCAATTCTTTAGGTAAAAGAATTGCTGACGAATTAACTATTCCTGTTTATTTTTATGAGAAATCTACTAACAGACCGAGTAGAAAACACATCAATTATATACGTGCCGGAGAGTTCGAAAAACTTTCCGAAAGAATGAAACAAGAAGAATGGAAGCCAGATTTTGGACCAGCACACCCACATCCTACTGCAGGAACTACTATTGTAGGAGTTAGAGAATTTTTAATTACTTTGAATTTCTATATAGATACAAAAAATAGATGGATGGCTGAGCAAATAAGAAGAGAGGTAATAATAGAAATTCCTGGTAGCGTATTTCTTGATCATGATGACAACGGATATTATATTTTAACCGTAAATGCGAGTGCTAGAGATATAAATTTATTTGATCTTATAAATACTACAAATAAAATTATAGAACATTTTGAATGCAAGTTATATAAATTTGAAATTCCAACACCTCTTACTAGTAAAATTTTATCTCAATCATTAAAATCTTTTGTTAAATCAGCTCCAGGAGACATTAAAACTATTGAAGAATATATTTTGAAAGAAATGTAAAAATGAAAGCAAAAATTTTTTATTTTGGAAACATTAAAACTGATTTCATAAATATTGGTATTTCTCAGTATGTAAAATGGATTTCAAAATATGAAAAATTAGAGTTAATACAATTTCCACTAACAAAAAACCTTAACAAACTTTCTCCTGATGAATACAAAAAAAAAGATTACGAGAGATTAATTAACCATGTAAAAAAAACTGATTTTAACATAATGCTTGATGAAACCGGAAAACAATTT
Organism: uncultured Thermotogaceae bacterium; assembly: GCA_964478535.1. Lineage (GTDB taxonomy): Bacteria > Thermotogota > Thermotogae > Petrotogales > Petrotogaceae > CAYZNB01. The sequence goes on along the minus strand of CAYZNB010000024.1, from coordinate 1,858 downwards.
ACTTCTATAGAATTTTCAAAAAAATATTCTTCTGTAAAAGTAAGTGAAAAAATTGATATTAATTTTTTTATCGGAGGGCCAATAGGTCATTATTACGAATCATTGAACAATGCCAATTTGATAATGTCACTATCTAAAATGACTTTCACTCACGAAATGGCTGTTCTTCTTATACTTGAACAAATTTACAGAGCAAATAAAATTCTTAATAACGAATCTTATCATTATTAAAAAAGAGTCGGAAAAATCCGACTCTTTAATTTTATATCCAACTTCCAAGATATTCTTTTTGTTCAGGAGTTAATTCGTCTATAATGATCCCTGAAGTTTTTAATTTTAAAAGAGCTACTTTATTATCTATCTCATAAGGTACAGGTTCGACACTTAAACTCATTTTATCTTTATTTTCTTTTATATATTTTGCCCCTTCTAATTGTAATGCAAAAGATAAATCCATTATTTCTGCTGGATGACCATCCGCATTTACTAAATTAACAAGCCTTCCCTTGCCTAATAAAAAAACTGATTTTTTATTAGATAGCACATATTCTTCTATTCCTTTTCTAACTTCTTTTTTAGATACCATAATTCTTTCTAAGTCAGCAACTTTCACTTCAACATCAAAATGTCCCGCATTAGATAAAATAGCTCCATCTTTCATATTCAGAAAATGTTTTTCTGTTATTATATCGATATCTCCAGTTGCTGTTACAAAAAAATCTCCAATCATACAAGCTTCATCCATTTTCATAACTTCAAAACCATCCATAACAGCTTCTATTGCTTTTATAGGATTAATTTCGGTTACTACAACATTTGCACCTAAACCTTTTGCTCTCATTGCAATTCCTTTTCCACACCAACCATATCCTGCAACTACTACTTTTTTTCCTGTAACTGTTAAATTAGTAGATCTTATAATCCCATCCCAAGTCGACTGCCCAGTTCCATATCTGTTATCAAAAAGATATTTCATAAACGAATCATTTATAGAAATGACAGGAACTTTCAATTTTCCTGAATCTAACAACTTTTTATATCTCAAAATACCTGTTGTTGTTTCTTCACAAATTCCCCATAAATTTTCTAATTTTTCAGGATATTTTTCAAATAATCTGTGACCTAAATCTGCTCCATCATCAATTATTATGTTAGGGTTAATTTCTAATACTTTATCTATATTTTCCCAATAAACATTTTCATCAAGAGTTTTTTCAGCATACACGTTAACGCCCAAACTTTTTAATCCTTCAACAACATCAGGCTGAGTAGATAAAGGATTACTTCCTGTTATGGCAACATTTGCACCAAGCTCTTTTAAAATTATTGATAAAAAAGCAGTTTTAGCTTCAAGGTGAATGCTCATTGCAATATTTATACCTTTAAAAGGTTGTAGTTCAAAGTACTCGTTCTTTAATTCTTTTAAAACTTTCATATGTTTTTCAACCCATTTTATCTTATTTACTCCAGAATTCATTATAACACCTCCAAATTTTTTATTAATTAATTATACCATATACAAGACTTTATCTTCAATAAAAAGATGGAAAAAGTAGAAGGTTGGTAAGTTGGTCGGTTGGTCAGGAAAAACAAAAAACGTTTAAGCGTTTAATTGGTTAAGCTTTTAAATAGTGAAAAGTGGAGAGTGACAAAAAAAAATTTTTAATTATAATGCATTGATGGTAAATATGGATGAAATGAAGTAGCGAGCAATTGAGAATTTTCGTCAAAAAAAACAATTGAGCGAATCAAAAAATGCGTAAGAAAATAGCATGTCTGAGCGTAGCGAGTTTGCTATTTTCCGCAATGTGCGACATGAAGTCGTAATATAGATTGCTTGAATAAAGCTACTCCTTCC
>CAYZNB010000023.1:0-28071 GCA_964478535.1 uncultured Thermotogaceae bacterium | reverse complement strand
TTTTGAATTATTCTGTTTAAACGATATTTATCTCCAAAGATACTTTTTGGTATTTTATCTTCAAGGTTTAAAGTGATTTCATTGTTATTTTCATTTATAAAATTAAAAGTTTTTACAATTCCATTAATTTCACTAAAAATATTGAAATTATCTTTTTGTAATTCTAAACTTCCGGATTCAATACTCGATATATCTCTTAGATCTTCTATTAATTTTAAAATAATATCTACAGAATGTATTATTAAGTCACAGTTATTAGCTTGATCTTCATTCAAATTAGATAACCTTAATACTTCTGTTAGACCATATATTCCATTTAAAGGAGACTTTAAATCATGAGATATTTTAGACATAAAAATATTTCTTGATTTAATAGTTTCTTCAAGTTTTTGATTTATATTTGCAAGTTCTTTATTTTTTTTATTTAAAAGTCTTCCTTCTCTCAGTTTAAAAAAAGCAATAAATATTATTAATAATCCGATAATGTAAAAAGCAAAAGCAATATTTGTTTTATACCAAGGAGAAGATATTGAGAAATAAAATTTTACAGGGTGTGATTTTACACCTCTTGCAGTATGTGCAATAACATTAAAAGTATAGTTTCCAGGAGATAAATTAGAATAGTAAATATAATCTCTCGTTCCGGCATTTATCCAATCGTAATCAAATCCTTCAAGTTTGTAAGAAAAAGTAATTTTTTCAGGAGAATCAAAATCCAAAGCAACACTTTTAAATCCTATAAAATTATCTTTATGAGAAAATTTTAATGTTTCATTGTTAAAAAATAATTTGTTAGAATCTATTGGATTTTGAAAAATATCTATTTCTGTTATATATACATTAGGAGGAGATAAAGTTTTGTCTGAAAAACTTTCTGGTATAGATATTATTCCATGTATTCCTGCAAACATAAGATTATTGTTATAATCTCTAAGATGTCCTGTGTTGAATTCCCAACCGCCAATACCATCTTCGGGTGTAAGATTATATATTTCATCGTTTTCCGGATTGATTATAGAAATTCCGTTATGAGTAGATACCCATATTCTTCCATCCGAAGCTTCGAGAATTCCTGAAATGACATTACTTGCTAAGCCTTCTCTTTCTGTAATGCTTTTGAAAGAATCATTTGTTTCGTTATAAATTGCAAGCCCGCCGCCTGTTAAACTTATCCAAATTCTTCCTTTAGAATCTTCAAAAAGTAATCTCGCTGTATTACTTGCAAGTTGTGTTCGATCTCCTGGGATACGTTTGTAAATTTTAAATTCTTCTTCATTTGGTTTGAGTAAGTTTAATCCATTGTTAGTTCCTACCCAAATCCTACCTTTAGAATCTGCAAGAACTGAAAATACTAAATTGTCAGATAATGTGAAATTATCTTTATTTATATAATGATATTGTTTAAGTTCTTTTGTGGTTGGATTATACCTAAAGGTACCGTGAGTATAAGTTCCTATCCATAAATCTTTGTTATCTGATTCTGCAAAAGAATAAATTATTAAATCTTCATAAGGTAAAATATCCCAATTATAAAAATTATCTAAGTCATAATCATAAACTATAATTCCACTATAACCTCCACCAAAAATTAATTTTTTATCACTTGTTTCAAAAATAGTTACTATAGAGTTTGTAGAAAGAGAATAGGGGTCAATAGGATTATTTCTATATTTTGTTATAGAGTTAGTTATAGGGTTATATTTGTCTAACCCTTCATTATAAACAGCTATCCATAAGTTTCCTTCAGAATCTCTAAATATATCGTTAATTTTTCCTGCGCTCAAACCTTCAGGTTGTTCGGGGTCATAAGATAATATTGTATAATTATTTTTTCTTGGATTTATCTTACAAACACCTCCACCGTTAGTTCCAACCCATAAAATATCTGAGTGGTCTTGAAGCATTGAATAAACTACAGGGTGAACTAAAGATGAATCAGAAGAATCTCCAGCGAAATGATAATTTTTTCCGTCTGGAGTAATTGCAAATAATCCTCCGCCCCATGTACCTATCCATTTTATCCCATCATTAGTCCGGATAATAGAATATACTCTATTATCAGAAAAGGTTATAGTTTTCATTTCGTTGGTTTTTAAATCAATATTTGTAATTCCTCCACCCCATAATCCAAGTGTAAGAATATTAGGCTCATATTCCTTAATTGCCATAACAAATGAAGAGGGAAGATCTATATTATATTTTTTTATTTTATCATCAAGTTTATCATAATAAAATAATCCTTCGTAAGTACCTATCCAAAGTCGATTTTCTGAGTCCAATAAAAGACTTCTTACAACATTTCCGGGTATTTCATATATTTTAACTTCTCCTGTATCTGGATTAATTTTATTTAATCCAGATAAAGTGCCTGCCCAAAAAATATCATTTTCATCTTTGGTTATAGCAACAATAACTGAATTTGAAAGATTATTTTTTTCAACTGTATAGTTTATAAATGAATTTTCATATATTTTCAATCTTGAAATTCCCTGATAAGTGCCAATCCAAAGATCATGCTTATCTTCATCATAATACATTGTTTGAATTAAATTATGGATTAGAACATCGTCTTCAAAAGGATCGTTAGTATAAATTTTCATGTTTCGTCCATCATAACGATTAAGCCCTCCTTGTGTTCCAAACCATATGAATCCATATTTATCTTGAATCATTGATGAAACAGATAAATTTGAAATGCCGTTTTCTCTATTTATATATTCAAAAGAAGGGTTTAACCCTTCTTTCAACAAATCATTTGAATAAAAAACACTTGAAATAAATAAAATAAATATTATGATATAAAAACGCTTTTTTTTCATTAATAAAACCCCTCCAAAAAAATTAAAATAATTATTACATTAATATTTTACCACAAAAAAATTATATTTTTAATTTAATTGTTTTATTTTTAATATAAAATTAAAAATAATAAAGATTACAAATATAAAAGAATCCCGATTAAAAATCGGGATTCTTTATGTTCTAAATATTTAAAGATTTTTCTAGTTCTTGCGAATCTTCATCTTCAGAAGAAACAAATTTTTTAAGTTCTTCTATTTCCATATCCATTAATTGATTAAATTCTTTTCCAGAAAAATTTTCTTTTTTAAGAAGATGTCCCGTTATTAAATCGAGCCTTTCTTTATTCTTTGTAAGAATTTCTTTCGCTATATCGTATCTCTCATTTATTATTTTCTTTATTTCGGTATCTATTATATGAGCCGTTTCTTCAGAATAATTTCTTGGTTTTCCAAATTCTCTACCTAAGAAAACTTGATCTTCATCCGTATCGTCCCAAGATAAAGGTCCTATTTTTTCACTCATTCCTAATCTTGTAACCATATTTTTCGCCATTTTTGTAGCTTTTTTTAAATCATCACTTGCTCCGGTAGTTATTTCATTAAAAATGATTTGTTCAGCAGCTCTTCCGCCTAAAGCATATGTTATTCTATCAAGTATTTCAGATTTGTTTAAAAGATATTTGTCTTCTTCTGGAATTTGTAAAGTGTATCCTAACGCCGAGTGTCCTCTTGGTACTATTGTTATCTTATGAATAGGGTCAGTATTCGAAAGAAAATATCCCATAAATGCGTGTCCAAGTTCATGATAGGCTAAGATTTTCTTTTCTTTATTAGAGATTAATCTTGATTTTCTTGCGGGACCCGCAAGAACTCTTTCAATAGCTTCTTCACAATCTTCCATAGTTATATATTTTTTTCCGCTTCTTATTGATAATAGTGCTGCTTCATTTATAAGATTTTCTAAATCTGCTCCAACAAATCCAGGTGTTGATTTTGCAAGTTTTGAAAGTTCTATATCTGGAGAAATCTTTTTGCCTTTTATATGTATTTTCAAAATTTCTTCTCTACCTTTTAAATCCGGTCCATCAATTACAACTTTTTTATCAAATCTTCCAGGTCTTAAAAGAGCTTTATCTAAAACATCAGGTCTATTAGTTGCTGCCATAACAATTATTCCAAGGTTTGCTTCAAATCCATCAAGTTCAACTAAAAGTTGGTTAAGCGTTTGTTCTCTTTCATCATTTCCTCCACCAAGTCCTGCACCTCTTTGACGTCCTACTGCATCTAATTCGTCTATGAAAATTATTGCTGATCCTGCAACTTTAGCATTTTTAAATAAGTCTCTAACTCTTGCAGCTCCTACACCTACAAATAATTCTACAAAATCAGAACCACTTATATAGAAAAAAGGAACACCGGCTTCTCCTGCAACTGCCCTTGCTGTTAATGTTTTACCAGTACCAGGAGGCCCTACTAATAAGATGCCTTTTGGCATTCTTGCACCCATTTTGTTAAATTCTTCGGGGTTTTTAAGATATTTTACTATATCTAGCAATTCTTCTTTTGATTCGTCGATACCCGCAACATTGTCAAAAGTAATTTTATTTTTTTCAGGATCATATTTTTTTGCAGGATTTTTCCCAAAATTCATACCTGAAGATTTTCCTCCGCCCATCATAGGTCTTAACAGCCATAACCAGAAAATTATTATGATTAATATAGGTAGAACATACCCTAATAAACTCATCCACCAACTTGATCCAACGCCTTGAGTATAAGAAACTTCAATGCCTTTTTGTGCAAGTTCATTAGAAAATTCTAAGTCTCTAAAAAGATTTGGAGCATATGTCTGATATTTGTCACCACTATTTATAGTTAAGGTAACTTTTCCACTGTCTTCTAAATCTATTTTATAGACTTTGTTTGTTTCTATATACTGAACTAATTCTGTATAACTGATTTGTTTTATAGATGATCTATTTAAACCAGCAATAGAAAATATAAAAATAGCAGCAATTATTATATATATCAAAAAAATTACTGCCGTTTTCGGTTTTTTATTCATAATTTATACCTCCTAAAATTCTTTTTATTTATAGTAATTTATTATATATTTTTTTATTTAATAAAAACTTAAAGCTGGAAAAGTTTAAATTTTGTGAAAATATTAGTTAATAAATAAAATTTTATACTTTTTTAATTTTACCACAAATTATTTAAAAAATAAGTTGAAATAAATAAAATCTGTTAATTTATTATAAAAATTTGATATAATTGATAAAAAGTTAGAATCTATAAAAGAAAACACGAGGATGATTTTTTATGAAAAAGAATAAAGGGGTTTTATTATCTGAAGTAATATTATCATTATTTATCGATATTATCATTTTTTCTATTTTTCTATTTGTTGTAATAATTCCTCTTGTATATTCTTTTGATAAAATTTCTGATCAATATGTTGTTTCTGAAGTTTATACTACAATGAGAGCAGCATCTTCAAAGTCTGATGATAATGTCAATAATCAGATAACTTTAACAGGAAATTTTATATATTATAAAAATTTTAGATTTTTAAATAATTCTTTTCTTTTTTTTGTAGATAGTAATAATCCTGATTCTTTTTCTTTTTATCAAGGCCAATTTTTAGGAAGAGGTGGAAGAATTCAAAAATTTCGTGGGGATAGATTATTTAATGTCACTCCAGTAACAGGTATTTTGACAGATTAGGGGGATGAAAATGTATCTAAAAATTAGCAAATATAAAGTAAAGATTGATCATTTAGAATGTTTTATAAAACCTTTTAAAAATGAATTTGAATTAAAAAAATGTTATTTTGATCAAATAGAAAATAAAATTATTTACTATAAAAATATTTTTAGCAGGGTAAATAACTATTATTTGATACTTTTAAAAAAAGAATATATGAAAATTAAATATTCATTTAATTATGATTTGTTTTTACCTGTGCAAAGTTTGATGATTGATGATTTGCTAGAAAAAGATGAGGGTAAATATGTTTTTGGAAGTGATTTTGGAAATTATATATTTTATAAAGATGAAAATTTTGTTTATTCCGGAGTAAGAGATGATGAAAAATTTGAAAATGTGGATTATCTTTATTCTAATGAAGAATTATCAGAGAAAGCAAAAGTTATACTTGAAAATAAAAAAAATAATTACATTAAAATATAAAACTCAGAGTATTAACTCTGAGTTTTATTGTATTTTTCAGCTTTTTTCTTTATTCTATTACTAACATTATAAATTCCCATTTTTCTTTTCATTTCAAGTAAAGTTTCTTGTACTTTTTGTCTTACTTCTAAAGTCCCTTTATAAATTAAATCTTCAACTAGTCCAGATGTTTCATATTTCGCACGCCTTTCTCTGAAAGGGTTTAAAAAGTTATTTAAAGCAGATGAAAGTTTTTCTTTAACCTCAACGTCTCCAACTGTTCCTTTTTTATATCGTTCTTTTAAATCATTAATTTCGTCTATATTATCATTAAAAAGATCATGATATATAAAAACAGGATTCCCCTCTACTTTTCCTGGAATGTCTGCTCTTATTCTGTTTGGATCTGTTTTCATTTTCATAACTTTTTTAGTTACTTCTTGAGCAGAATCGCTTAGAAAAATAGCGTTATTGGCACTTTTGCTCATCTTTTTTTCACCATAAATTCCTACAAGACTAGCGTCTTCTCCCGACAAAACATCTGGAATAGGGAATACTTCACCATAATAAGAATTAAATCTTCTTGCAATTTCTCTGGCTATTTCAACATGTGCCATGTTATCTTTTCCAACAGGCACTAAATGAGATTTAACGCAAAGTATGTCTGCGGCTTGTAAAATAGGGTATCCTAAAAGAGCAAAATTCATTTCGATATTAGCATCTCTAGCCATGTCTTTAAGACTAGGAAGTCTTTCAAGCCTTGAAACAGTTACCAAATTTTGAAAATAAGTGTACATTTCATGTATTTCAGGAATTCCCGATTGTAAATAAAAGTTAACATTTTTTGGTTCTATTCCCGCAGAAATACTATCTAAAACAAGCTCTCTTGCATTTTTATCTATTTCAGAAATATCTTCGGGAGTATTTTTTGTTGTAAGCATATGTAAGTCTGCAATTATAAAAATACTTTCATATTCATATTGAAGTTTTACTCTGTTTTTTACTGTTCCTATATAATGACCTAAATGAAGTTTACCAGTAGGTCTGTCTCCTGTAAGAATTCTCTTTTTTTCCATTAAAATCCTCCTTTTTTAATTAGTTGGGAAGGAAAAACAAAAACTGTTTTACGCTTCTCCTAATACTATCTAAAATATTTATGTTGTCATAAGTGCTGTAACGCCGTGCAAAGTTCGAGGCCACTGAAAAAGTCCGATTTTCAAATTTTTATATACAACATATAGATTGCACCAAACAAAAAACACATTATAAAGTATAGCAAAAAATCAAATTTTGACTTTTTCAGTGGTCTCGCAAAGTTCAGCGTGGCTGTTACACTACATTTAAAACCTGTCCACCCCGTCAGTCTTCGACTGCCACCTCTCAAGAGGGGAATTAATTCAAAGTCTTTTTTAATGTTGTTTTGACGGTAAATATGGATGAAATAATGTAGCGAGCAATTGAGAATTTTCGTTAAAAAAACAATTGAGCGAATCGAAAAATGCGTAAGAAAATAGCATGTCTGAGCGTAGCGAGTTTGCTATTTTTAGCCTTTTTTGACCGAGCGAAATTTGTTTTTTAGAAAATTTGATCTTGTTCGCGTTTATTTTATCCGATATTTACAACTTCATTATTATAAGCATTTGCTTTTAAAGCTTTTCCTTTACAACTTTATTATTATACACGATTATTTCATAAAAATCTATCTAAATCTTTATCACCCCTTCCAGAAAGATTTATGATTACTTTTTTATTTTTATCTTTCATAAGTTTAACAGCTAAAGAAATCGCATGAGCAGATTCTATTGCAGGAATTATCCCTTCTATTTTACTAAGAAGTTTAAAAGCTTCTATAGCTTCATCGTCATAAACAGGTACATAAGATACTCTATTTAAATCTTTTAAATAAGAGTGTTCAGGACCTATTCCGGGATAATCAAGACCCGATGAAATAGAGTATGCATTCGCTGGTAAATTTTCTTCATTTAATATACAATAAGAATGAGCTCCTTGAAAATTAAAAGGTTTTCCTATTGTTAAAGTTGCTGCTGTTTTTCCGGCTTTTAATTCAATTCCTCCACCTTCTGCGGCATATAAAGAAACTTGCGTTTCTTCAATAAAAGCAGAAAAAATACCTATTGCATTTGAACCTCCTCCAATACATGCAAAAATAGAGTCGGGAAGAGTTTTTTCTTTTTCAAGAAATTGTTTTTTTGCTTCTTCTCCAATTACAGATTGAAAAAACCTTACCATTGTTGGGTATGGATGTGGCCCAACAGCAGATCCCAATAAATAATAGGAATCAGAATTTTCGCAGTAATATGCAATTGCTTCGTCAACGGCTTCTTTTAAAGTTTGTGTGCCAGAGGTTACTTCAATTACTTCTGCACCAAGCGTTTTCATCTTCTTTACGTTTATAGGTTGTCTTAAAGCATCTTCTTTTCCCATAAAAACTTTGCATTTCATATTCATAAACGCTGCCACTGTTGCAGTTGCAACTCCGTGTTGACCTGCTCCTGTTTCAGCAATAATTTCGCTTTTGTTCATTCTTTTTGCGAGAAGGATTTGACCTATCGTGTTGTTTATTTTATGCGAACCGGTGTGATTCAAATCTTCCCTTTTTAAATAAATTTTTGATCCTACATATTCCGATAAATTTTTTGCATGATATAACGGGGTAGGCCTTCCTGAAAAATCTTTTCTTAATTCGTTTAGTTCCTCTATAAAATTTTTGTCTAAAACAGCTTTCTTAAATTCTTCAGAAATTAAATCTAATTTTTCTTTTAAAACCTCTGGTACAAAACAACCTCCGTAAACACCAAAATATCCATTAACTAACTTTTCCATACGAAACACCTCCATGATTTATAAAATATGAAACAAATTTATATAAAAAAACCACTCTTCCTCTTTGAATAAGGAAAAGTGGTTTCCAAATAAAAAGAGGCATCCTAAACAAAGGATGCCTCTCATCATATTTTTATGATGCGAAAACAGGGCACCCTCAGGGATGCCACCACCAAAATTTATTATTTAAATTTATAGAAAATATTTTTATCATATAATTCACCTGTTTTCTTATTTTTTTTATTATATCATTAATAAACTAATTTTGTCAAATAGAAAATAAAATTACTTACAGTCTAAAAATTTAATCTTTATTTTAACAAAAATGGTGAAAAAATTGATTTTAAAGTAGTATAATAATAATAAAAGATATTCAAATTTGGAGGTATTCTTATGCTTGAACTAAAAAATATCAGCTATGAAGTTGATAAAAAAGTTATTTTGAGAAATATTTCTTTTGTTTTTGAAAAGGGATTAACTTATTCTATATTAGGGAATAACGGTGTGGGTAAGTCAACTTTTGGGAAAGTTATAATGGGAAATACTGGATATTATAAAAACCATACCGGAAAAATATTTTTTGAGAATGTTGATATTACTGAAAAAACTATAACCGAAAGAGCGAAATTAGGAATAACGACTGCAATTCAAGAACCTGCAAGATTTAAAGGTTTATCTGTAAAAGATTATCTGACTTTAGGTCTTAAAATTAAGCATTCTGATGAAGAATTGGTCAAATTTCTTGAAATAGTAGGGCTAAATATTTCATATTTGTATAGAAAAGTAGATAAAACTTTAAGTGGTGGAGAAAGAAAAAGAATAGAGCTTTGCTCTACTATAATTTTAAAACCAAAATTAATTGTGTTAGATGAGCCTGATTCAGGAATTGATATGATGTCAAATTCTATGTTGAAAAATATTATAGATATTTTAAAAGAAAATGGTTCTACTGTTATAACTATTACACATAGGGAAGAAATTTCCGTTCTTGCAGATGAATCTTTATTATTGTGTGGAGGAACTTTTACACATTCAGGAAAACCATGGGAAATAAATAGTGTTTATAAAAAAATTTGTGATGATTGTAATCATATAAACAATCCTATAAAAGATAAATTGTCAGGGGTGAATAAATAATATGGAACTTCAAAGAGATCATTCAAAAGAATTTGAAGCTATAAGTAAAGCTTATGAAAAAGCTGGCGGGGATATAAGTGGATTGCTTTCTAAAGACATTGTTTCTGTGATAGTTAGCGGTAATCAGATAATAGGCAGAAATACTGTTGATGGTGTCGAAATTTCTGCCGATATAAAAGATAACAAGGTAAAATTGAATTTTGTTATGAAAGATGGAGTTAAATTAAATAAACCTATTCATATGTGTGTAGGTTATTTAAAAGATTTTGGCGAGCAACTTCTTGATATGAATTTCGAAATTGGAGATAATTGTAATGCAAATTTTGTTTCTCATTGTTCTTTTCCTGCGGCAAAAGATATTCTTCATAAAATGGATGCTGTTTTAAAAATTGGAAAAAATTCAAAAGTTACGTATAAAGATGAACATTATCATAATGAAGAAGGCCTTGTAAATCTTGATGCAAGTTATTTTACAACTATTGGAGAAAATTCTTCTTTTGACAATAGATTCAATCTTACTAAAACAAGAGTTGGAAATTTAAAAATTCTTATGGATGTTGAAATTTTAAAAGATGCGAAATGCTATATAGAAAGTAAAGTTAAAGAGAAAAAAGATGACAAAGTTGAAATAAAAGAAATTATGAGATTAACTGGAGAAAATTCTTCAGGAATTGCTAAAACTTATGTAATTGCACAAGATAATAGTTATGGAAAAGTTATAAACGAAGCTTACGGAATAGGTAACAACGCCTCTGGCCATATAGAATGTGATGAGATTATTGTAGGTGATGGAGTTGATCTTTCAACAATACCTCTTCTTAATGTAAAGAATGCATCTGCCGAATTAACTCACGAAGCCTCTGTTGGCAGGATTAATTCAGACCAACTTGAAACTTTAATGTCTAAAGGTTTAGATCAAGAAGATGCGACAGAGCTTATAATTAAAGGGATGTTTTCATGAACAATTTTATCTCCTTTAAAAACCCTATAAAAAAAGTTGCTGCTATACATGATTTATCTGGATTTGGGAGATCTGCTTTATCTGTTGTTATACCTATTTTATCTACAATGAAATTGCAGGTATGTTCTCTTCCAACGGCAGTTTTATCTTCTGAAACTTCTGGGTTTGAAGAGTATTCTTTTATTGATTTAACTGAATATATGGTTTCTCACATTGAACATTGGAAAAAAATATATCTTGAATTTGATTGTATATATAGTGGTTTTTTAGGTTCTCCTAAGCAGGTAGAAATTATTAAAAATTTTATTAAAGATTTCAAGAAAGAAAAAACGATTGTTGTTGTAGACCCTGTTATGGGAGATAATGGTGATTTATATAGTTCAGTAAGATCTAATATGATTGAAGAAATGAGAAAGCTTATAGAAAGCGCAAATATTATAACGCCCAATTATACAGAAGCGTGTTTTTTATTAGGTGAAAAATATGATAAAACTAATGATGAAAAGGAAATTAAAGCAAAACTTGTAAAATTATCGAATCTTGGTCCTGAAATAGTTGTAATAACTAGCGTTCCAGTCTCAGAAAAAGTAACATCTGTTGTAGCCTATAATAAAATAACTAAAAAATTTTGGAAAGTTGAATGTGATTATATACCAGTTAATTTTCCAGGAACAGGGGATAGTTTTACAAGCGTTCTTACGGGAAGCATTTTAAATGGAGAAAGTTTGCCTGTAGCTTTAGATAAAGCAGTTCAATTTATTAATAATGCTATAAAAGAAAGTATAGGATTTGATTATGATTATAGAGAAGGAGTTCTTCTTGAAAAAATTTTAAGTAATTTAAAATACCCTGTTTTATTTTCTAATTATAAGAATTTTTAAAATTATAAAAATAAGCACACATAAAAAAATTTTTTTATGTGTGCTAAATATAAAACCCCCGACGGTCCCCCCAGATTATTCTTTGTTAACTTACTTTATTAATTATACAACAAAATATTCTTTTTGTCAAATAAAAGAAACATTTATATTTACAGATAACTCGCGGAGTTAAAATTTCCATTAACTTGCGTTTCCTTAAAAGCTTTTAAAGCTAAATTTAAAGAATATTCTTCAGAAAATTTTCTTAACAGACCGGATAAAAATACACTTTCAAATGCGTACATAGCTTCTTCAAAATAAATACCATCAATTATTTCAAAAATTATCGTTTTGTTGAAATAAATTTTTTTGTTTGTAAAAGTAAAAATTTTTTTACAATTTATATCGTTTAATATATTAAAGTCTATATTATTTTCAAAAGCATCAACAAAAATATAATCTACACTACTATTTTTTATTTCTAAAAAATCATTGTATCGAATATTTAAATAGACGTTTTTTACCATATAACAAATCAATTCTATTATATCTTTATTCCAGTTTTCTAAAGATATAATAACATTTTTTATGTTTAAAAGAAATTCTTCTAAAAATAAAGGACTTATTGAATTCAAAGAAGAAGATTTTTGAAAATAAGTTTTGTTTTCATCTATTATTCTAATTTTTTTTGGGTTTTTTCCAGGGCTTACACTCCAAGTTAAAGGGATATTTTTTTCATCAAAAGAATTTATAATAAAATTGAAGTATTCATCATTTCCAAGGAAAGAAAAAAAAACCGGATAATGCTTAAGTGTTTTTAAAAAATAACCAACTTTAAAACCACTTCCGCCTAAATCGGTTTTTATATTAATATTTTCACCAGTATTTTCGACAATATGTTCTATTACAATGGGACTTATAATAGCAACTTCTGGGATAAACTTATTTGAAAAAATAGCAAGCATTTCTTCTTTTGAATCATATTTTATTCTCAATTTTCCGTTCTCCTAGAAAGTTCTTCTTTTAAAAAATTTACTATATCTAAATTTGAATTCACAGAAGATTTATTTTGATCAACAATTTTTTTGTATATTTCCCCTCTATAAATTTTAATGTCTTTTGAAGCTTCTAACCCTAATTTAATTTCTCCTCCAGCTTCTTCTAAAATATGAATTTCAACCTTTTTGTCGCCTAATTTGATTATAATATTTTCACCTTTTTTTCTTGATAATATTAACAAATCAATCGCCTCCTTTTTCATTTGAGACGATAGAAGCACTTCTTTTAATTTCATCATTAAAAGAATGTTCGGTGTTATAATCAATATTTTCAAGTATATATTGCAAAGCTTTATTGTTAACGAGAGAGATTAGAATAGGGGCAGCTAAGTTTATTGTAATATTTTCTTTTTTTTCTCTTATAGTTAAAATAGATAAAGTAAAAACATCTTCAGGTTTTTTTAATTCAAGATAATCGACTATATCTTGAGAAATATCATAACTATAGTCAATTCTGACACCGGTAGGAGGTATTACCGGAAAAGAAATATCTTTGTTCTCAAGAGAAACAAGCCATAATATAGGATTTGTTTCTTCTAAATTTAAAATGTAAAACTTTTTTAATTCCTCAAATCCCGGAATACCAAATTCAAAAAGTATTATATCTTTTTCTTCTATTTCTAGTGTTCCAAACTTTGTTTCATAACTTTTCATATTAAACCCTCCAAAATAACTCTATTAATAAATAGAGTTTTATAATAAAATTATACTCTTTTTACCTTATAAAATCAACAAGAGTAGGAGGTATTATTTGAGAAGTAACTTTTAAAGCACTTTGAAGAACACTTTGCTGCATTGCCAAATCCATGTATACTTCAGCCATATCAACATCCGATTCTTTTGACAAAAAATCTTTTGAAAAAATTGAGAAATCTTCTAATCTGCTTTTTGCAAGATTTAAAAGTCTTTCTGTTCCTCCTACTTTCGAAAGACCCATTAAAGAATTTTTTTGAATATTATCAATTGCACCTAATTCATTTTGAATTTTATTTTGTTCTCCTGATTCTAAAGAATTTTGAAGTCTATCTATTATTTGAAAAACTGAAGACCCTGTTCCTGTGTTAAAAACTTCGAAAACAGTTAATCCATAATCAACATCATATCCACCAACAGAAATTTTTAAATTATTATTCGCTGTCGGAGGAGTTTGAATTAAAAAATTATCTTCGTTAACAGGAGGAACATCAGATTTTGAGCCACCAAAAATATATCTATCACTAACTTGTGTGTTTGCAATTGAAGCCAAGTGAGATTTTAAAGTTTCAAGTTCTTCAACAATAGCTCTTCTATCATCTTCAGCAAGAGAGTCTGTAGCTCCTCTTACAGATAACTCTTTAATCCTTAAATATATTGCATCCATTTCTTGTAAAGAAGAATCATACATTTGAACATAACTTGTTGCTAAATTTATATTTGATTGGTATCTATCAATTTCTCTTATTCTACTGTCAAGATTTGACATTCTTGAAGCAATAGCAGCGTTATCTGACGGGTGTTGAATTTTTTTTCCGGTTGTTAACTGATTATATAACTTTGTTTGTCTATTAAAAATATTTTGTATATTACTTAAAGCTTGGTTATTCATCATGCCTTGTGTTATTCTCATTTTTATTTCCTCCTTATCTTCCTACAGTTCCAAGATTATTAACAATTCTACCAATCATTTCGTCTACAGCAGTTATAACTCTTGCCGCAGCATTGAATGCTTGTTGATATTTAATCATATTTGACATTTCTTCGTCTAAAGAAACACCTTTAACTCTTTCTCTTTCTCCATCAATTTGTTGATTTAACGCTCTGTTATTTACAAGCATTTTATTAGCCGTTTCTCCTTTAATACCCATTTCTGCGATTACTGTTGCAAGATACCCAGAAAATCCGTCTTTACCATCGTTTAAAATAGGTTGAGAACTTAATTTAGAAATTTCTACCCAAACACTTGGATTTGAAGGACCAACCGGGCTGAAAGAAACACTTCCCCAAGAGTCGCTTACACCTTTTCCAAGATCTATTGCCAAATTTGAAGGGTTTGCTTTTAATCCTTCGGTTACATCTACTCTTTGAACTAATCCTAAACCGTTATCCAACTTTAACATATTTGCATTTTTAAACATTTCGTTTATTCTATCCATTTTGAAATCAAAACCCATTATTTGAACTGTTTGAGCGGTTGAAGTTCCTTCAGGAATGAAGCCTATTTTCTCAAAAAATTCACGTGTTCCTTTTATATTACTGTTTCTTATATCGAAATCTATTGTAGCTCCAGCTTTCAAAACGAATCTTCCATTAGGTGTTAAATATGCATTTATTCCGGACCCCATTTGATTTATTCCTGTTATAACATCATTTAAATTGTTTTTAAAAGGATCAAAAACTTTTTTAATTCCGTTTATTTCAATTTCAATAGGGTGATCTATACCAAAAATATTGTTTAAACTAGGTTCAGAGGTATCAAGAGCGTCTACAAAAATAGTGTCGGCAGTCATTTGAGAAAAAATACCTTCTGAATCATTTAAAACAATAGTTGAAATATCAAAATCATTAACTTTTTCAGTTGGAATCATATAAATATTTCCAGAATCCCCTTTAAAAGCTTGAAGATATCCGTTAGATTGTGAATTTACAGCAGTTATAAAATCATCTACATCAGCGGCCCCTTCAAAATTTATATTAATTTTTTCTCCATTTATATTAAAATCAAATTTCCCAGGAACAAAGTTTTCCTCATTAAACTTTATAGATTTTATTTCTTTAGTTTTAAATCCTAATTCTCTAAATAAAGTTTTGTTTTCGTCTATTAAAAGCTTATTATTTAAAGAATTTCCATTTTCATTAACTATTCTTAAAAGATCTTCTGTTGGGCTATAATCAAATCTAATATCAAATTTAAGATCTCCTGTATAATCAGGGTGCGATGGGTCATAATCGGGGTGATCGGGATCACTTATATTTAAAAATTCCATAATAGAGGCCAAGTCTTTTCCAGCTTCAAAAGTTATGTTCTGAGTTCCTTGAGAAGAACTTGCAACTAAATTCCAGTCATTATTTAAAAATATTTCACCTAAATTTTTTGCCTTAAAATTTCTATTACTTGAAACAGAGTCTACAGGACCGTTTATTAAAAAGTTATTACTCGCAATTCTAAATATTCTTGCATTTTCAGCATCAGTAGTTGCAGAAATATCTTTAAAAAAATTAGTTCCTGTGATGCTTCCCGTAGAGTCCCAACCTTCTTGATGAATTAAATTCATTGTATCTACAACATTTATTGCAAACTCGTCTAATTTTTGTCTATATTCAGGAATTATTTGATCTCTAATTTCAAAATTAGCTCCTAAAGTTCCTCCATTAAAATTAACTCTTTGATTATTAGCATAAATGCTATATAAACCATCTGTTCCGGGTATTAAATAGGCTTTCATATCCATATAAGTACCGCCATGAACTAAAACTCGATCACCAATTCTTAAGGAGACCTCACCATTTTTATGATTGTCAACTTTTATGTCACACATTGAAGATAAATCGTCTACTAGACGGTCTCTTTCGTCAAGCAAGTCATTAGGAGATGTTCCCATAAGCTGTATAGAGCGTATTTTAGTGTTCAAATCAGCTATTCTGTTAAAATAACTGTTGAATTGATCCACGCTATTAAATATTTCTGTATTAATATCTTTTTGAAGTTCTTCTAATCTATAATCAAGATCTTTCATCGTATTAGAAAGTTCTACCGCTCTTGCAACAATTTGTCCTTTAACAGCTTCATTGGTAGGATCTGAAACAATTTCCTGCATCGCAGCCCACATTTCATCATATAAAGCTCTTAACCCAGTATCCCCAGGTTCTGCAAATAATTGCTCTATATAATGCATATTTCCATAAATAGTATCCCAATATTGAACTCTATTTTTTGTTTCTCTATATTGAACATCTAAAAAAGAGTCTCTAACTCTTTGAATATCTTTAATCATAGAACCTGTACCAAATTGTATAGGAATATTTGGTTGTGTTAATGTGTTAACAGGAATAGGTGGAGTAGATTGAATAATAGCCCTTTGACGCGAGTATCCTGGAGTATTTGTGTTAGCAATATTATGACCAACAACACTCATTGCAAGTTTATGAGTATATACTCCAAGCATTCCCGTGTTTAAAAGCCCATATAAAGAGATTCCAGCCATAATCAACCCCTCCAATTTTTGTTTTGTTTTTGATAAGCATTTTCTTTATAACCGTTTGCGGTATAAGTTGATTTACCGGTATTATTTATGTTAATCAGTTTTAAAAAGACGCTGTTAAAATTCGAATCGAATTCTATTACTTCTCGTAGAGAATCAATTATTAATGCTAAATCTTGTAATTTTTCTAAAAATTCTACAAAAAGAAAAGCTGTCTCACTATTATTTTTCGAAAAAAAATCTGTAATATCCTTAATATTATTTTCTATACCATTTTTTTCGCAAAATTCTTTTGTATAATCATTTCTTAAACTATCTATTTTTAAAAGTTCAGAAGATTTCTCTTCAATTTTTAATAAAATCTCATTTATTGTATTAGTATTATCTTTTTTTATCATAGAAGTTCTTAGATCTTCTAAAATATAAAAAAAATCCGTAAGGATAACTTTTTCCTTGCGGATAATATCCATTAAGGTGTCTGAAATCATTAAATTAGAACCCCCCCAACATTTTTTTTACAATGTTTTCCGAATCTATTTTATACAAATTGTTTTCTATTGCAAATTTCATATCTTCAATAAGTTTTGTTCGTGTTTCTGGAATAGATTTAGAAAGTTCTAAATATTTTTTAGAATCTCCAGATAAAGCAGGTTTTTTTATTTGTTTTTCTTCTTTTTCTGAACTTTCAACAGATTTTGTTTTTTTGTTATATAAATTTTGAACAGTATAATTTTGACCTATTCTGTTAATATCCATTTTCATCCCTCCCTCTTTCAAAATATTATCGTCTAAAAATGAAAAATAATGAGTGTTAAAAATTCTCTTGATTTAAAAAACTTTTTAATGTATAATTAGTATGTTCAAAAGCATTCGTGGCTCAATTGGATAGAGCGTCGGACTTCGGATCCGAAGGCTGGGGGTTCAAATCCCTCCGGATGCGCCACAAAGATCTTAACATATATCTTCAAAAATAATAACTATTAACTAAGGAGGCTTCATAACATGGCAGAATTAGAAATACTTAAAGTTGCTGCAAACTCTAAACCAGTAGCTGTAGCAGGAGCGTTAGCCGCTATAATTAGAGAAAATGCTCAAGCAGAACTTCAGGCAATAGGTGCTGGAGCTGTAAATCAAGCGGTAAAAGCTATCTCGATTGCAAGAGGATATGTTGCTCCAAGTGGAATTGATCTTGTTTGTGTTCCTTCTTTTTCAGATGTTGTTATAGATGGTGAAGAAAGAACTGCTATAAAATTTGTCGTTAAACCTAAATAGAAAAAAGGCGGAATTTCCGCCTTTTATTTTTTAAAAATATTTATGGCAGTTTCGTAACCATCTAAAACAAGACTTAAATAATTTATTTGTTCTAAAACATTTTCTTTATGCGCAATATTTTTATCGTAAGGTTCTATACAGGCCATTTTTTTTAAGTTGCTATTGAATTCTTCAGGGTAAACAATTAAAATTCCACATTCAATTTCATGAACTTCTTCAGATGTATAAACTCCAAAAGGTAGTTCTCCCGTATATTTTTCTACGCTTATTTTTTCATTTACTAAAAATTTGATAGTTTCAATAAATTCTTCTTCAAAATTTTTTCCGCTTTTCATCATATGTAGAAGGCTGTCAAAAACATGAAGTATTTTTAATGTTTTAATAGTCAGTTGTTGTTTAAAATCAATAACTTCAATAAATTGTTTTATAAAAAAATGATGAATAAATTTGAAAATAGTGTCTATAAACATTTTTTCTTCTTCTTCAATTTTTGTATCTCTAACAATTAAAAATAAAAAAGATTCACCATCATAATTTCCAATAGGTAAAATAATTTTAACTTTTTTTTGTTTAAGAAAATCAAATTCTTCTATTTCTTCAATAAAAAGAGGAAGCCCCATTTCGACAGAAGAAAGAAGAATTTCATCCATTGTTAAAGTGGGCGTATTAATATCTAAATAACCAATTTTTGAAAACAAATGAGCTTTTGTTCCAGATATTTTATAAGTAAAAACACTTCCAAAAAGTAATTCTGACAAACTACTTTGTACTATTTCTAAAAAAGTATTTTCTTCCAAAGGTTCGGATAAGTTTAAAACAAGACTTTCTGTTGCCGATAACTGATAAGATAATCTATCATTTATAGTCATAAGTCTATTTTTTTCAAAAAGTTCTTCTTCTTTAGAAAAAGCTTTATTGAGCAAAAAAATAGATTCTTCATCCTCAAAATTGCCATCACATAATATAAAAGTAGCAAAAGAAAATTCGAATAAATTTGGAAGTTCAAATGCAGATAATGCATTCTCAAAAGAGTCGTATTCTAAATCAGCAACGCGAACATCTTGTGCATCTAAAACAACCGTTTGATTATCGTAACATCTTAAAATAACAATTTTTGTACTTTTCGTTTCGGTTTTAATAAGTTGTCCTAAGAGACTGTGAAAAGTAGGAGTACCTAATTCTGAAACAAGTTCTAAAATTTTTTTTACATATTTCATCGAATCTCCCCACCTTTTTAAATATTATTTTTATTATATCATAGTGTTAAAAAAATAAAAAACAATTTAAAAAAATATAGTGAAAAGTTAAAAATGGCAAGTGACAAAAAGTTTTGCTTTGCTGGTAAATATGGATGAAATAAAGTAGCGAACTATTGAGAATTTTCGTCAAAAAAACAAATTTGATCTTGTGAGCTTTTATTTTATCCAATGTTTACTACTTCATTATTATAAGCTTTTGTTTTCCAACTTTTAGTTTTCATACTTGACAAAATTATTCGGGTATGATATAATTATCTTTGCAAATCATTCGCATTTGCAAAACATTAGTATTTAAGGAGGCTTAAAAATGAAAAAAATTTTTGTGATTTTTATTTTAGGAGTAATGGGAATTTCTACAATGTTTGGTATCAAAGTATCTACATCTATAGTTCCTTATTATTTATTAGTTAAGGAGATAATTTTAAAAACAGATGAGGTAAATCTTATAATTCCAGAGGGAAAAAGTCCTCACACTTATGCTTTAACTCCAAGAGAGATAATTTCCTTGTATGAGAGTGATATTATAATTGCTAATGGTTTTGATAGTGAAATTTTTATAGAAAAACTTTTTGATAATCTTGAAAAAAGAAATATAAAAATATTTTACGCTTCTTCAACAATTCCTATAAAACATCTTGTGGAAATGGGAGAACATCATCATGATTCTGAAGATAATGAAGATCAACACCACCACAGCGATTCTGAAGATGAAGATGATCACCACTCTCATAAATTAAATCCTCATATTTGGATGAATCCATACTTTATTTATGAATATGTTATCGATGGAATAGTAAATGAATTAGTAAAATTAAATCCATCTTTTGCTCCTACTTATGTTAATAATGCAAGAGCTTTAAAAGAGAGATTAAAAAAACTTGATGAAGAATTAAAAATAATTTCTGAAAAATTGAATGCTTCTATAATAACTTTTCACGATGCATTTCCATATTTTGCAAATAGATATAGCATCGAGATAGCTTTTGTAGTTCAAAGTTCTCCGGGAGTAGATCCTACGCCAAGAGAATTAACTGAAATGATCAATCATATTAATGAAAATAATGTAAGAGCTATTTTTATAGAACCTCAGCTTTCTGATAGAGCAGCTAAAAGAATTTCAGATTCTGCAGGTATAAAAATAGGAATTTTAGATCCTTTAGGTAATTTGAAAATGAAAAACATAGATGAATTATTTTTGTATAATATGAATGAAATAATAGATAAAACGAAATAAATAAAATTAAACAAACAGGTTGACTAAAAAGTCAACCTGTTTACTCTTTTAAATATTTTACCTTGAAGGAAAAGGGTTCAGTATGATATAATTAAATTAAGAATCATTTGCAAAAAAAGGATGTGCGTATTATGCGATTGACAAAAGCAAGAAGAGAGATTAAAAAAATATTTGAAATTAATGAAATTCCTTTAAATGCTGATCAAGTTTACAATAAACTTGACAAAGAATATGATTTATCTACGATATATAGAAATCTTGATTTCTTTCAAAAAGAAAATTTTCTTAAATCAATAGTATTTTCAGATAAAATAAAATATTTTTATGAAGATACAGGACATTTTCATTATATTTATTGCGTATACTGCAAAAAGTTTGAAAAGTTTGATATGTGTTATGAAAAAAACATCAGTGAATATATTGAAAAAAAATTAGAGTTTGAAATAATAAGTCATACTCTTTATTTTGAAGGTATATGTAAAGAATGTCGTAACAAAGGAGATAAAAATGAATAAAAGTATTCTTTCAGTTAATAATTTGAACTATTCTATAGAAAATACTGAAATATTAAAAAACATAACTTTTGATATTTATAAAGGAGATTTTGTGGGAATAATAGGCCCTAATGGTGCTGGAAAATCGACTTTGATTAAAATTATACTTAACGAAATTGAAAATTATTCTGGAAAAATATTTTTCGAGGATAAAATTGGTTATGTTCCTCAAAAAGAAGAATTTGACCGAACATTTCCTATTAAGACGATAGAATTAATTTTGCTTGGTTTGTACAGACAGAAAGGAATTTTTAAAAGATTTTCAAAAGAAGAGGTTAAAAAGGCAGAAAGTTTAATGGAAAAGTTAGAAATAACAAAGTTAAAAAATGTTAATGTTGGAAAAGTTTCTGGAGGCGAATTTCAAAGAATTATTCTTGCAAGAGCGTTAATATCGGATCCAAATATTTTAATATTAGATGAGCCTGAAGCCGGAGTAGATAAATCGGGTCAAAGTCTTTATTATAAATTGTTAAAAGATTTAAATGAAAAAGAAAACAAAACAATAATTTTGATTAGTCATGATTTATCTATGGTTATGAAGGAAGCGAATAAAATAATGTGTCTTAATAAAACACTACATTGTCATAAAAAAACAGAAGAGATGACATCATCTGATCTTAAAGGCATTTATTCTGAAAGTCTTGAAATATTGTTTCATATAGAAGATAAAGTTAAAGTGGTGAGAAAAAATGATTGAAATATTTTCGTATGATTTTATGGTTTACGCATTAATAGGGGCTATTCTTTCAGGCGTTAGTTGTTCACTTCTTTCAAATTACATTGTTTTAAAAAAGATGGAATTTATTGGTGAAGGTGCTGCACATACTGCGTTTGGCGGTATTGCATTTGCTATATTATTCGGTTTAAATTTAAATATAATAACTATCATAACTGGAATAATCTTTGCAACGGTAGTATATTATTTGAGTAAAAAACAAAAAATTCAAGAAAACAGTATAATAGGAATGTTTTTATCCTTTTCAATGGCACTTGGAATAATTTTTCTTTCAATAAAACCCGGATATACTCCTGAGATAAGCAGTTATCTTTTTGGGGATGTGTTGATGATAAACATTTCTGATTTGATTATATTAACCTCGATTTTGATTATAATTATTTTATTTATAATATTATTTGGAAGAGAATTAAAATATTACAGTTATAATCAGAAAATTTCTAAAATCTATGGAGTTCCTGTAAATTTTATGCATTACACTTTTTTAATTCTTATATCAGTAGTTGTAGTTACTTCAGTAAAAATAATAGGAGCTATTCTTGTTACTTCATTATTAATAACGCCAGGAGTAACTGCTAGACTTTTTGCAAAATCAATAAATCAAATGCTTATAATATCAACAATTATAGGTGTTTTTAGTACATTTACAGGCATTATAATTTCTTATTACCTTAACATTCCCTCTGGCCCAGCTATTGTGATTACTATATTTTCTTTATTTGTTATTTTATATATTTTTCAAAAGGTTTTTTCATATTTTTCAAACAGAACCTAATACTTTTACGGAGGTGGGAAAAATGTTATCAGTTAATCAAGTTATTCCAGACTTTGAAGTAAAAGATATTTATGAAAATGTTATAAACAATGAAGTTTTAACAGGGAAATACACTATATTATTCTTTTTTCCAAACACATTTAAACCAACATGTACTAAAGAATGTGAGATTATAAGTGAATATTATGAAGAGTTTAAAAAAATTTGTGCAGAAGATTTTTTGTTAATAGGGGTAGCAGATGTTTCGAATGAAGAATTAAAAAAATTTGTTGAAGAAAATAAGTTTAAAGGAATATATATTTCTGATCAAAAAAAAGAGTTGTCAAACAAATTTGTAATAACAGTTGAAAAAAATAAAATAAAAAGATCTACATTTATTCTTGACAGGTGGACAAGAATTAGACATAGTTATTATGACATAGTAAAAGAAGATTTAGAAAACCATTTAAAAAATTTAAAAGAAAGTTTTAAATTAATTGTAAAAAGCGATAATAGTTTGGATTCAAATATTGAAATAAGGCGATCAAAAAGAGGTTATTTAGATAAAAAACTAGATGAAGAAAAAATATATAAATTATTTGAAGCTGCTCATCTCGCTCCTTCTTGTTTTAACAATCAACCTTGGAAATATATTTTAATAAGTGATGAAAAAATACTTGAAGAAATTTATGAAAATATTCCTGAAGGGAATTATTGGATAAAATATGCCCCGACAATAGTAGCGGTTTATTCAAATAAAGAAGATGATTGTGATCTTTCAAACGGAAGAGAATATTTTATGTTTGATACAGGAATGTCTGTTGGATTACTTATGATTCAAGCTGCAAAGATGGGAATTCTTACACATGCTATAGCAGGATTTAAACCTAAAAAGATTAAAAAAATATTAGATATTCCAGAAAAATCTGTTCTAATTACTTTAATTAGCATTGGATATCCGGGAAGTTCAGAAAAATTGAGTGAAGACCATAAAAAAACCGAAAAATCTCCGAGAGATAGAAAAGATTTAAGCACGGTTTTAAAGATTTATAAATAAAACATGAGTGAAAATTCACTCATGTTTTATTTTTATATTAAATTTATTTATACCATTTTCATGAAAATACTCGAATTCATCTGCAATATTTCGCATTAAATAAATTCCAAACCCTCCACCATGTTTTAAGCAATAATCGTGAAAAAATTCAACATCAGAAGATAAAAACATTTCTGAAATACTATCAGAAATATTTTCTGAAAAAATTTGTACATGTGAAGAAGAAAAATCAATTTGAATTTTAGCAACATCTGAATTTTTTTTCAAATTAGAAATTAACTCGTTAAGTATTAAATCGAGTTTAAATCTTTTATCTTCATTTAATTTTAAAAAATATGATTCTAGAGAATCTAGAAATTTTTTAGTTTCAACTTCTTTCGTAATATGAAAAATTGGAATAGATAACTCCCCCATAAAAAATAAATGCTTAATTATTTTTTGAATTTAGTAAAATTTTTAATTCCTAAAAAAACAAATAATATAAATGCTGAAATCCAAAAGCTATGTAATGTTCTCAAAACACCTAAATAAAGTGGTGTATGAAAATGTAAAAATGTATTTAAAATAGAAACAGGCAAAATAGATCTGGAAATTTTCCAAATAAATTTATAATTTTTATCAGGGTTTAAAAAATAAAAGAAATATGAAAAAAATTCTTTAGTGCGAGGTCTTGCAATTAAAATCCTTTCTAAAAAATCTCTGATTTTTCTTTCTAAATCAAGAACATGACCAAAATTACCACTTCTTATTATAAAAATGATAAATGATAAGAAAAATAATATCATAACAATTATACTACTTTTTTCAAATTTTTCAAAACGAATTTTTTTTAAGTTTAACAATAATATAAAAAGCGGTAATATAAGCAATGAAAGCTTAACACCTCTTACAGCATTTAATTTTAAAATGAAAAAATCATTGTATCCTGAAGCATAAATAAATATTCCAAACATTATGGAAAAAGCTATAATTTTTATGAGACTCTTATCAGAAATTTTCTGAAAAATTATTATTGATAATAAAGCTGCGGTTATAGTAAAAGACCATTCAAAAAAGAATACTAAAGATAAAATATAAAAAACATTAAAAATTGGAATAAAATACAAAAATACTAATATTATTGAAAAAATTCCTGTATAAGAAATAAAAATAGGCGGAGAAATAAATTTTATATAATTAAAACCTTTAGGTTCTCCCAATCTTTTTATTATATTATCTTTTATATTTTCAGTCTTCTCATTTTCAGGGAATAAAAAATATCTAATATTTCTTTCCCTATATGATCTTACAAATCTTTGAATTACTATGGAATCATCATATTTATCAATTTCTTCTGACTTAATATAATGAACATAATTTATTTTTTTTAATAAATTTTCGTCAAGAGAATTTTTAAAAGAAGAAAAATTTTTATCAAAATCAAAAAATTCGCATATAAAAATTTTCTCATAATTATTATTAAGAAAATTCAAAAATAAAATATGATCATTTTTTGTATAATCAAAATCTTTTATTATAGCGTTATTATCGTAAACATAAAAAACTTCATCTTCAAAATAATTTTCTTGAAGATAGGTTTCGTCTGGAAAAATAAAAAAACCATTTGAATTTTTATAATCAAAAAATGAAATCACAACAAACAAAAAAACAGAAACAATTAAAATATAACCATAAAATAACTTTGGTGAAATAATTTTTTTCAACTCAATCACCCGATTCAGAGAATTCCAACCTTTTTAATACTTCGCTTAAATCTTTATATAAATCAGCAGTAAAAGTATATTTTTTATCTTTAAATTGGAATTTCATTTTATAAGCGTGAAGGAAAAATCTTTTAAGACCAAAATTTTTTCTAAATAATTTATTAATTTCTTTATCTCCATAATAATCATCGCCTAAAACAGGTAAGTTTTTTCCGGAAAATTGTACTCTTATTTGATGCTTTCTTCCAGTAATTAAATTTATATCAACAAGCGAAAACCTACCTAAAGATGTATTAAAAATTTTTTCCGTTTCATATTCTAAAATAGCCTCTTTACCGTCTACAACAGATTCAATAAAAGCTTTTTTCATTTTAGGAACACCATAAACAAGTGTTTTATAATATTTTTCGGAAGAATTTGATTTTATTATTTCCGAAAGCTCTCTAGTAGTTTGTTTGTTTTTTGCAGCAAGAAGAACTCCAGAAGTTAGTTTATCTAATCTATGAACAAGATGAGGTTCATATTTTCCATCGGCTCTATAAATAAGCCCTTCAATTACAGTAGCCATCTGCTCTCCGCTTCCAGGATGCATAGAAATCTTTGGAGGTTTGTTAATAACTAAAAAATCATCATTTTCAAAAATTATTTCAAAATCCACTTTACGTGGTTTCATAGAAGGTATTAAAGGTCTTATTATATCCTCATTTTGAGGAAACACGATTGATATTTCATCTCCAATATTAATAATAAAATCATTTTTTTTAACTCTTTTCCCATTAATTTTTACGTCACCTTTTCTGATGATTTTAAAAATACTGCCTAACTTAACTTCGGGAAAGGAATTTCTAATAAATTTATCGAGTCTTGAATAATAATTTTTTTCATCAACTATAATAGTTTTTTTCATAAAATCTCCTTTGCATATTTTTGTATTTTAAAAAATATAATGTATAATTAAAATATATTATTTTACATATAATATAGTAGCAAATTCACACATTTCTTTAACACAAACAAATTTTCTGATATCCAACTAAATTATTTTTCATAAATAACTTTAATTATTATAACACAAAAAATAAAAAATGGAGGAATAAAAAATGTACGGGAATACTTTGTTGACATTATATAAATTCTTAGGAAAAGATCTTGTAAAAAAAGAAAATGAAAAAAATTTGGATGAAGCAATATTCGATAAATTAAAAGGAAAAAATGATTTCAAAGAATTATTTGATAATATTTTAAAAATAGAAGACTATGACATAAGTAATTACTTGAAAGAAAAATATTTAAGAGCAATTTTCAATAAACTAAAATTAAAATATAAGGAAGGAACAATATATTATGGAGATAAAAAGGAAAATGTTGATTTTAATGATTCTGCAATAATCCAAATTACTAATCTTATAGATAATACTAAAATTGAAAGCGAAAAGTTGTTTATTTTTTTAACAGGAAATATAGATAAAATCATTAATGCTTATAGAGAATTATTAGGAGAAGAAAACAATTCTAATTGGACAGAAGAAGAAATTAAAAATTATGTGAAAAATATGAAACCGCTCACTATAAATTTTTTGAATTTTCTCGTAAAAAAAGGGGAAGCCGACACATCTGAAATAATGAAAGAATTAGAATTAGAAAACACAAGAGGAGTTTCTGCACTTGTAAGCGCTGTTATAAGGAATGCTTCAAAAGATAAAGAAAAAATAATATATAAAGAAGAAGGAAAAATAAAAATAAATCCAAAATATAGAGATAATTTCATAAAATATTTATAGCTCGAAAAATAAAAAGCAGTTATAGCAAAATATAACTGCTTTTTTTGGTGGGTACAGCAGGAATTGAACCTACGACCTCTTCCGTGTCAAGGAAGCGCTCTCCCCCTGAGCTATGCACCCTATAATTATTCAAAAATTATAACATATGAAAGTAAAATAGTCAATACTACCCATTTCATTTAAAAGATTAAAAAGCATTTTATCAATTTATATTGGATCTATGTAAAAAAGTGTGGATAAAAATTATTAATTGATAGTTGGTTTTTGAAAAAGTTATTGAAGTTTATACATAATCTAAAAACTTTTTTACGCTCTGTCATCTCGAACGACGTTTTTTGGAGGAGAGATCTGCGAACTTTATTTTTTTATTAAATTATTTCAAAACATAAAATCGCAAATTCGCAGATTTCTCCTCAAAAGAAGAACGCTTTTTCGTTCGAAATGACAAATCACATAATTTTCTTTTAATATTTATAAGATTCGACTTTTCATAATTGTCCACAAAAATTTTCAGAGAACCTTTATATTTAGTTATTCAGGAAAAACAAAAAAATGTTTAAATGGATAAGTGTTTAAAATGTTGAAAAGAGAAATGATACTTTTGACAGTTTTTTATCATAATGCTTTGATGGTAAATATGATTTTTAAGTTGGTAAGGAAAAACAAAAAAATGTTTAAATGGATAAGTGTTTAAAATGTTGAAAAGAGAA
>CAYZNB010000022.1:0-28095 GCA_964478535.1 uncultured Thermotogaceae bacterium | reverse complement strand
TTAACAATAAAATTAGCAGAAGAAGCTATGGAAAATGGAGAACTTCCTATATCTGCAATTATTTTTTTAGATGATGAAATAATAAGCAAAGCTTATGCGACAGAAAAAACAGATAAGAGATTTTTGGTTCATGCGGAGTCAAAAGCACTTTTAGAAGCGGATAAAAAATGTTATTCGGTTAAAGATAGAAAAAGAATGCAGCTTTTTACAACGCTTGAACCTTGTATGATGTGTTTAGGAGCATCTTTAAGCTTTTTTATAGGAGAAATATATTACGCATTAGAAGCACCGATGGACGGGGCTGTTAAGTTTGCACAAAATTTACTTCAAGAAGAATGTAAAGAAATTCCTTCTTATAAGCTTCCGAAAATTGAAGGGAGTATTTTGCGAGAAGAAGCAAAAGAATTGTTTAAAAAGTATATCAAAGAAAATAAAGAAGGAACTTTTATGTTTTCTTTTGCTAAAAGTCTATCAGAATTATAAATTTTGACAGGAGGAATTTTATGATTAATTCTTTAAAACAAGAAGCATTAAAAAATGGAGATAAGCTTGATATATTTTCAGTAGAAATTTTACGCAAACTGAAAGAAGATATTGAAACATTTAAAAAAGAAAATAAATTAAACAATTTTCAAAATTGGATAACAAACAAATTTTATAAATTGGATTTACCGGATTTAGAAAATGAAATCAATTCTATAATTTTTGTTGCCATACCACATCCAGCTTATGCAAAAGTTGAATTTATTGCAAAGGGGAAAAAATATAATTTAATGAGTCTTGTAATGTCAGATTTTGAGAGAAATGAAAAATATTTTAAAAAATTTGTTGAAAAACAAGGTTATAAAATAACTTCAGCTTTTGGAATTCCATTAAAAAGGTTGGCTGTTAGAAGTGGTTTTGCTGTTTATGGAAAAAATAACATTTCTTACGTTGAAAATATAGGAAGTTTTTTTTCATATAAAGCATATTTTTCAAATATTCCATGTGATGATTACGAATGGAATGAAATAAAAATTGCGGATAACTGTAATAACTGTAATATTTGCTTTAATAAATGTCCTACAGGAGCGATAAAAAAAGAAAAAATTTTGATAAATAATGAAAAATGCCTTACTTACTTTAATGAAAGTCCAAAAAAAATTCCTGAGTGGGTATCAAAAGATGCCCATCATTGTTTGTGCGAATGCTTGAAATGTCAATTTTACTGTCCAATGAATAAAGATCATATTCATAATGTCGATGATTCAATTAAGTTTTCAGAAGAAGAAACACAAATGATATTATCTAAAAAGAAATATGACGAGTTTTCTGATGACTTTAAATATAAAGCTAAAAAATTAGGTATTAATGATTTTTTTGAAGCATTACCAAGAAATTTAAAGCTTTTAATGGATTTAGAGGATGAATCTGAAGGATCAATTAACAGAAATTTTTAAAGTAAATTATTAAAATTTTTTGAGCCCTTTTCTTTCCATTTTGCCCCAACCTTGTTTGTTAAACAAAGAACTTAAAAAACCAGAAAATCGTAAAGTGCTTAAATATTGTCTAAATCCAAAGTTTTCCAATATTGCGAAAAATATTAAGTTTAAGGTATCTTTTATTCCAAATTTGTTAGTTTCGTTTTCTCCTATGATTAAAGAACTAAGAGAGACACTAATTCCAAATAAAATAGAGCTTAAAAATAAGAATAATACTATATGTAAGTTTAAAACTCCCAATAACAATCCTGCTAAAAATAAAATATACCCTTTTGTTTCAATAATAGGACCGATTATTTCAATTAAAAGATAATAAGGTAATCCTAAGATTCCCATATTTCCATATTTAGGGTTAAAAATTTTTTTCTTATGAAAATTTAAAATATCTATTAGACCACGTTGCCAACGATCTCTTTGTTTTTTCAAAATTTTAAATTTTTCAGGAACTTCGGTCCAACAATTTGCGTTATAACAATATTCTATTTTATATGGAATATTGTTTTCTTTTAGCTCAGAAGCTATTCTTACCACTAATTCCATGTCTTCGCCAACAGTATTTTTTTCATATTTCTCACTCTCGGTTAAATATCCGCCTATTTCTTCAACGACATTTCTTTTAAAAAGACCAAAAGCGCCAGATATAATCAATAAACTATTTATATATGCCCAACCAAGTCTTCCGGCTAAAAATGCTCTTATATATTCGACAGTTTGAAATTTTGCAAAAATATTTTTGGGAGTGTTTATAGATAAAAATTTTCCTCTATCGACTTTGCAATTATTAACAGGAATAATATTTCCTCCTATAGCTACAGTTTCATATTTCGAATCAATTGACATAGAAGTTATTTTTAGCAAAGCATCTTTTTCTAAAATAGAATCTGAATCAATCCCACAAATATAGTCTTTAGTAGATAAATTTATTCCTACATTTAAAGAATCAGCTTTACCTCCATTTTCTTTATCTATAACTATTAAATTAGGGATGTTAGGATTTAAATAAACTCCTCTAACGGGTCTAGTTTTTAATTTTTTGTTTATAACGTAATCACTTTTTTCGAGAAAATAAATTTTTTTAAGTGTTTCTAAAGTTTTATCTTTAGAACCATCGTTAACAACTATTAATTCATAATCAGGATAATTTAGATTCAATAAAGAATTAACGCTTTCTTCTATAGTAGCTTCTTCATTGAATGCAGGTGCTATTATTGAAATTGTAGGTAACATATTTTTTCTGAAAAGCAAATTGTTATCTTTAAGATGCCAAAGTTTGTATTGCTTGTTTTGATTAAAAAAAGATAAAATTAAAAGAACAACATAAATTAGATTTACTAAAATAAAGTAAAAACCTAAAAAATAGTTGAAATATAAAACATATCCTCTTACATAACCTAAAAAAGTAGTAAAAATATAACCATAATAAATTAAAAAATGTGATAAAGGAATAGATATCGTTAAAGTTAAAATAATTGTCTGAGAAATAATTTTGCTCAGTTCTTTTTGAGGTTTTTTATATAAAGGTTCTTCATAGTCTTTTTTTAATTTTAATTTTTTCAAAAGATTTTCATTCAAATAAAGTGAAATTTCTTTTTTAACTTTTTGATTTTTTTTCAATACAAAAGATAATATGCTTAATATTTCTTTTTCTAAAGATATATTTTGGTTTTTATTTAAAAAAACAATTATTTCACTTGTTTTTCCAGCAAGTAAAATTTCTTTTATTATTTCTTTCGTCTCTTCTTTTTTTTCAGATAATAATTTATATAAAAAAAACTCAATTCTTATAGATAAAATTTTTGCAATACGACTTTTTGTATCTATATTTTTTTCCTTTTTAAACAAATTAATAATAAAATAA
This sequence comes from uncultured Thermotogaceae bacterium, assembly GCA_964478535.1. Taxonomy (GTDB): domain Bacteria; phylum Thermotogota; class Thermotogae; order Petrotogales; family Petrotogaceae; genus CAYZNB01. The sequence goes on along the minus strand of CAYZNB010000022.1, from coordinate 24,756 downwards.
ATCAATTTTGGAGAACTGTGCAATATTTGAGAAATTGAATACATAGCGATATCATAAGTTTCATCATCTTTTAAATATTCAATTAAATTAAGGATATTCCTTTCTGTTAAATAACCAGATAAACTTTTAATTGCAATCTTTCTAATTTCTAAATCAGAATTTTCAAGGAAAATTTTATCATTTAAAAATTCATAATAATTTTTTGATAAACAATTTACAGCGTATCTTTTAATTAAGAAATTTTCATCACTTTTAGCAAGATTCAAGACATATTTTAAAACATCATCATTAGAATATTTTAATAAATAATCTATTATCAATTTTTTTATTTCATCTTTATCGGTATTAATTTTTTCTGTTATATAAAGCGAAGAAAAATCTTTAAAATTTAATATTATGCCCCTTATTCTTTTTTGATAATGTTCTGGAGAATCAATAAGACTTTTGATTATTTCGCTAATGCTTTCTTTCACATTAAGTCTGCATAAAGAATTAGATATATATAATTTTACCGAATAATTTTTTTCTTCTATAAATGCTTTTTTTAAGGAATTTATAGATATCTCATTATTAATCATTCCTAAAAAAACAGCAGCCTCTTTTCTTTTTATACAACTTTTACTGAAAAGCTTTTTACAATATTTTTTATCTATTAAATTATTTTCTATTATATAGTTGATTTTTTCTTTTTGCTCTTGATTAAATATTAATGAAGAAAGCAACTTCAAAATAATTTTGTTTTGACAATCTTTTTTAATTTTTATAGTCATATAAGTTTCTTCATAATTATTAATAAAATAATTTATATAACGATTTTCGTTAACTTGCTTTTTTAAAAAATAAACTTTTTTTGCTAATAAGACTAACAATAAAACAACATTTATAACAATAAATATTGTTATAAATATAATAATCATATTAATGTCAATCATTATTTTCACCAGCTTTTGAAACGTATTTTTCTGCTAACCGAATAATTTCTTCTAAATAAACAGGTTTTTCTAGAAAATGATCAATGCCTAAAGAATAACATCTTTTTATAGTGTTTTCTGTTTTGTTAAAATCAATGATTATAAAAGGAATATTTTTAAAAGAAGAAAATTTATTTAGCTCGTCTTTCAATTGAAATCCGTCAATTCTGTTAAGCATTATAGAAGAAAAAACCAGTTCAATATTTTCTTTTTTTATAATATTTAAAGCATCTTCACCATCATTAGTAAAAATAGCGTTATAAAACTTTTTTGTCAATTCTTTTTTTAATAATCTAGCATTATACGCATCATAATCACAAATAAGAATATTTCCTATAGAGTTTTTTACAATTTTTTTTAACATAGAATCATCAAATACAATGTTTTTTCCAAGATTTTTTACCAATTTTAAACGAGTGTAAGCTCTGTTTATAACTTCATCTACTAAACTTTCTTCATCAAAAGAATCGTATAAATCACGTAATTCAGAATACCTTACATACGCAATTGAAACAGTTATTTGATCTATAAACCTATTTGAATTTGATATATTATTTCTAATTATTTCCGAGTAATCTTTAGGGTCATCAGATTCAGTTTTTAAGAAATAAGCATAAGCGGCCCCTTTTAATTTATAAACATAATGATTTGCTTTAAGCAAATCATTTAAAAGTAAAGCGACATTTTTAAGAATTTCATCTCCCGTATCATTTCCATAATCAAAATTAATTTTTGCTAAGTTATCTATATCAATAAAAATTATTGAGTAATTATTTTTATCTTTTAAATCATTTTTTATAGAGGATTTCAAAAAATCAGTGAAATATTTACCGTTATACAAACCAGTCAATTTATTTTTTAATAAAAATTCTTCTAATTCTTTAACCTTTTTTTCAAGATAAGCATTTTTTTGATTTAAAATGATATTTTCTTGACTAAAATCGGGATTTTCTAATTGTTCTTCTGTTTTTTCAACATCATCTTTCTTTAAAATGCCGGAAGTTCTTAAAACCTTTATTAAATTGAAAAAATCTTTTACATCACTTTTAATTACAGAACCTATTGAGGGAGCTATTATTTTTATATCATTATTAAAAATCTTTTTCATAGTACTTTTAATCAAATTTTTATCATAAAAATATTGTTCGTGAAATTTTCTGAAATCGTCTATATAAGAAGAATCAGCAAAAAGTTGATATTTATTTAATTGAGCGGAAAAAAACATATCAGAAAAAAGTATTTTATCTTTAGAATAATAAACAACAAAAGAATCATAATTATTTAAATAAGGTGTAGGAATAAAAGAAAGAAAAGTATCTTCAGAAATATTAAAGGTATAATTATGTTCTTCAAAAAAATAAAAATTTTGTGATTCAATAAGAGTTTTGAGGGAACTTTCATAATTCTTTGAAGTTACTATTTCAATATTCGGATATTTTTTTAATAGAATATTAAGTCCTGAAATAACTTTAACATCAAGAGAAGAAACGATTATATATTTTAATTTTTCAGAAGAAACAATTTTTTCAATATTTTCTATTAAATAATTAATTTCTATATAAGAAGATGAATTTATTAGTACAGCGAATTCATCGACTATTAAGTAGGTATTTATTTGCAAGTTGTTCACTAAAGAAACATTTCCAACAGAGTACACAGAATCAGAAATTAGTCTATTTTTAAATTTATCTATCATCATAACCCCCCTATCAAAATTTTAAAAAGTAAATTTTCTGTTATAACAATTATACAATTTTTATCAAATTAAATAAAGTAATAGAAATTGATCCTGATAACTAAAAACTATTGAAAAAAATTTATTATTTATATATAATTAAATAGTTTCGGTTTTTAAATATCTCCCGCGGTTGAACAATAGTTAAACGATGGTTCAACTATCGTTCCCAAAAATGAAGTGGTAAACATTGGATAAAATAAACGCTTACAAGATCAAATTTTCTAAAAAACAAATTTCGCTCTTGTCAAAAAATGGCGAAAAATAGCAAACTCGCTACGCTCAGACATGCTATTTTCTTACGCATTTTTGACCTTCCTCAATTGTTTTTTTGACGAAAATTCTCAATTGCTCGCTACTTTATTTCATCCACATTTACCGTAAAACCATTATAATTAAAAACTGTCTAAAAGATCCCTAATTGACCATTTAAACGTTTTTTGTTTTTCCTGACCAACTGTCTGCTGACCAACTGACCAACTTTAAGCTTTTCGCTATTTAAAAGCTTTTCCGTTTAATCACTTAAACATTTTATATTTTTCCTAACCAACTATGCAAAAACAAACCATTTTAACAGGAGGAAATTTTTATGAGCAAATCAGAAAAAGCAATTTTTACAAATATGTGTATGGTGTACGATAATGAAAATAATATTTTAGTTCAAAATAGAGTAGATCCAAATTGGCCGGGAATAACTTTTCCGGGAGGGCATATTCATAAAAATGAATCTTTTGTAGAATCAGTAATCAGAGAAGTTTTTGAAGAAACAGGATTAAAAATAAAAAATCCTGTTCTTTGCGGAACTAAACAATTTCAAACAAATAATGATGAACGATATGTGGTATTTCTTTTTAAAACAAATGAATTTGAAGGAGAATTAAAATCTTCAGAAGAAGGAGAAGTTTTTTGGATAAATAAAAATGAGTTAGAAAATTATAAACTCGCTAATGATTTTTTGAAAATGTACGAAGTTTTTGAATCAGACAAATTAAATGAATTTTATTATTTCAGAGAAGCTGAAAAATGGCATTTAAAATTATTATAATTAATAGGTGATATTAATGGATTATATAAAAGAAATGAGAGATATAATTGGAAATAAACCGCTTCTTCTTGTGGGAACAAGTATAATTGCAGTCAAAGATAAAAAAATTCTTCTTCAAAGAAGAGCAGATAATGGAATGTGGGGATATCCGGGTGGATATATGGAAATTGGAGAAACCCCAGAAGAATCAGCAAAAAGAGAATTTAAAGAAGAAACGGGATTAGAAGCAGGAGAAATAAATTTATACGGAGTGTTTGCGGGAGAAGAACGTCACCATATTTATCCAAACGGGCATGAGGTATATATAACAGATATAGTATTTATATGTCGAGAATTTTATGAGACGGGAGATACACATGATGACGAAGTTATCGAAATTAAATGGTTTCCTTTTGAAAATTTGCCGGATAACCTTCATTTGACAGTAAAAGATATATTAGAAAAATTTGTTGCGGATTATTCAAAACAGATAATAGCGGATTAAAAAAGTCCGGTTATTCGAAGATTTTTAACCTTTAATTTCTTTGAATGTAATGATTAAAAATGTAAAATTTTAATTAATTGAAATGAAAAATAATTATGTGAGAGGAGGCAATCAAATGATAAAAAACTTTAATGTTTTCGCAACTGTTATTTGCGGAAGTCAAGTGTTAAATTCATATCATGGGATAGCTCTACCTCGAAGCGTTAACAATTAGTTAACAATGTTAAGTTGACATACTTCAAGGTCGTGGCTATCTAAACCACGACCTTGATTTTTTATTAAGCGAAAATAAAGGGAATTTTTTGCTGTAAAAATCAATTAAAGTCGTGGTGTAATATGCCACGACTTTTTTTATTTTTCTAAATCAATTTTTATAAAAAATGTATTTATTCAACATAGGAGGAAAAAAACATGAGCATCAAAAAAATTACTATCGTAGAGTATGAACCAAAATTGGCAGGTCCTATTGCGACGATGTGGAACAACACGAAAGAAGGATGGAATGGTAGAGATTTTTCTACTACTAAAGAAAATGTTTTAGTGAAAGAAGGTTCAGCAACACATGAAAACTTATATTTAGCGTTAGATAGCGAAACATTAAATGATCCAGAACCTAAAGTTGTTGGATATTGTAGGTTGACAAAAGATCAGAATGATGAAAATGCTTTGTATATAGGTTTATTAAGTGTATTGCCGGAATATTTTAATCAAAAAGTTGGAAAAGCATTAGTTTTAAAATCTATTGAAAGAACTATTGAATTAAATTACCCAAGATTGTATCTTTACACATGGAGTGGAAATACTAAAGCTGTTCCGCTTTATAAAAAAACAGGATTTTTTTGGGAAGAAGGAGAAGATGTACATCTTGTAAACATGATACCTTCTGTTTTAAAATGTGAAGCTGTAGAAGATTTTTTTGAAACAGCTTGTTGGTATGACGATAACAAAAGACCTATAGAAATAAAGCCTGATGGACGTATAGAAAATAAGTTTGAATTTTATACTTATTACTGGGAAAAAGATGGGAAAAATTTATCTATGGAATATGATCAAAAAGGTAAAGGTCTTAGAAAAATTGATTGTGATGATTATACAATTACAGCTACTGTATGTAATCTCGATTTGATTTTTGGAAGAAATCACAGTATAAAATATGAAATAATTAATAAAAGCGGAAATCCTTTAAATGTTGAATTTAAAGGTGTGAACGATAGAAATATTGAATTTGATTTTCATAAAACAATAAATGTAGAAAAAACGGAATCTGTAACTGCAGAATTTAAAGTAAACTCTATAGATAAACCACAATCTCCATATGAAACGCATCCTGTTGTTTTTACAGAAATAATAATTAATGGAAAAAAAGCAGAATTTAAAACAGGAATTGTTCCAAAACATCCAATAACTTTAAATATGAATTTGATTGATTCGTTTCATTATGAAGGTGAAGAAGATACGGTTTATATAGATGTTCAAAGTTTTTGTGATAAAAAATGTGAAATTAGCTTTGATATAACAGATGGAAATGAAGTTGAATTTTATGAACCTGTTATAAAAACATCTTTAAACCCTTTAGAAAAGAAAAGCTTTCCAGTAAAATATAAAATAAATAAAGGATATATTTACTGTAAAAAAGCGGAAATAAATGTGAAAATTGAAGATGAAACCTTTAGTTTCTTTCATGAAATTACGAGCAATTTTTATACAAGAGATATCAAAGATTACAAAGTTAGTGCTTTTAAACATGAAGTAACTTTAGGGAAATTCAGTATGTGGCTTATAATGAAAGATTGGTATACAGGTTTTTATTTTGGCGGCCCAGAAAAAAGTGGTAAAAGAATAGTAGCTAAACAACCATCTTTCGGAAAACCTTATAGTGATGAATTTAATAAAAAAGAAGCGGATAAAATTGATTGTTATGATGAAGGTAATGCAGTAGTTTTGAAAGCGGATTATTCTTCGAAAGATTTCCCGGGATTAAGCGTTACAGCTTTTTTTAAAATGTATGCAGACGGCATTTTAGAAAAATGGTTAAAAATTTCTAATAACAGAGAAACAGACATTTCGGAAGAACTATTTTATTGTGATAAATACGATTTATATGATGAAACTCTTATAATACCGTATAAAAATAAAATTATAAAAACTCAAAATGGAGTTGATGATTCATATAATTATTTTGATTTTAGTAAAATAACAGAAAATTGGATTTTTTCAGAACGTCATGATGGAACAATAGGGCTTACTTGGCCTAAAGAATATCAAATAAAATATATAGATTGGTGTTTTGCATTTGAACACAATTTAAAAGGTTTAAAAGCTGGAGAATCTTTGATTACAAAACCTATAAAAGGATTTGTTGATTTATATAATTTGGAAGAATTTAGAAAATTTATTGCAAATTCAAACAAAATTGAAGAAAACCAAGTTATAAAAACAAGCGAATTAATTTTAAACGAGGGAAATCCTTTTATATACGATAGTTTTAAAGCAGAAATAATTGATTATAAAGAAAAACCACTTAATGTTTCTGTTGATTTAATTTCAAAAAAAGATTCTTTTGAAAAGAAGAATATTAAAGTTAATCTTGAAGATAAAATGTTTAATGCATCAATTGAAATACCATTAAAAAATAAAAATACAGTAGAAGAAGTGGAATGTAAAATTAGATATACTTCGCAGTTTTTAAATTATAAAAAGATTCTTTTCCCCGTTAAAGAACAAAAAGTTATTTTTGGAAAAACTAACGAAAACGGAAAAACTGTATATTTTGTAGATAATGGAATTATAAAGTTTAAATCATGTCCGGAATTTGCTCCAACAATATATTCTATGGAATATAATAAAAAAGAATGGTTAGATACACCATTTCCCCAAACTACATCTAAATCTTGGTGGACACCTTGGGTTGGAGGAATCAACGGAGGATTTGGTGATTTGAGTGAAAAAGATATATTAGAAGAAGAAATAACATGCGATTTTGTTTCAGTAAATGATAATTTCAAAAACAACTGGCAAGGATTAAAAATTACTGTGAACATAAATAAAAATGAAAAATTAAAAGGGATTTCTTTTGAGCAGTATTATTTAACACTTCCAGACAGTGCAGTTATAGTTAATTTTGTTAATATTATTAACAACTCTGGAAAGTTTTTGGATTCTCATTATTATAAATTACCATTTTTTAAAACACCTGATGAAATTAAAAATACTTATTGGGAATATTTCAACAATAATAATGATTTATGTAGATTTTATTTGGGTTATGAAGGTACTGATATACGTGTAGATTATGATAAAATTCATTCTTTAAACAGTGAAAATTTTGAAGATAAAATACTATTTTTCCATTCAAAAAGACATTATCAGCTTCAGATTTGCGGTAATCCAGATACAATAGTAAAATACATGGAAGAGTGGGTAAAAATTCCAAATAATGAAAAACATATCATTGGTAATGAATTTATGATTTTTACAGATAAAAGAATTGAATATAAAGAGTTATTAGATTTAAAAAATATCAAATTTGTTATATAATATATACGGGCGTGATAAACGCCCGTTTTATCAAAAATAGATTGAGGTGATTGAATGAAAAAAATATTGCACGTTTCTGATTTAGATGGAACATTGTTAGATAAAAGCTCTAAAGTACCAGAATATACAGAAGAAGTAATAAACAAAATGATAGACATTTATGCGTATTTAGCAGGTTGAAAAAATATAATTTTTATTGTTTTTTAAAAATTAAATATGATATAATTAGATTATTAAGAGTTCGATTTATCATTTTAAAAAAATACTTTTCTTTTGAGCAAAAAGAAAAATTTTAGTGTTTTTTTAACAAAGCTAAATTTTTAGAGGGGGATAAAAATGAAGAAACTAATGTTATTAGTGGTGTTTTTAATATCATTACTAATATTTTTAAGTTGTAGTACGCAAAAAAAAGTTGATTTTGTAAACTTGGATAAAAACAAAGGATATGTAATAGGAGAAGGCGAATACGAAAGAGGAAGCAAAGTTTTGCTAGAAGCATTTCCGAATGAAGGATATAAATTTATTAAATGGGTTGACTCAGAAGGAAATTTTTTAAGTAAAGATAATCCATATTCTTTTATTATGTCTAAAGATAATTTAACGATTGAACCTGTGTTTGAAATAAAAACATATAGTTTGAATATAGAAATTGAGGGAAAAGGTAATGTAGAAATATATCCGCAGTTAGATAAATATCCTCATGGAACTGAAATTATGATTAAAGCTATACCAGATGAAAACACAAACTTTGTTAAATGGGAAGGAGATTTGACAGGTAATTTATTAGATAAATCATTTACAATAAAAGAAAATATGGATATAAAACCTGTGTTTGATTTAAGAGGAAAAGGAACTATAGAAGACCCTTATTTAATTTTTTCAGCAAATCAATTAAATATGATTAGAAAGTCTAAATATTTAAATAAACACTTTAAACAAATGGATGATATCGATTTATCAGAATACGAAAACTGGGAACCAATAGGATATGGCTCAACAAGAACACAAAATTTATTTAGTGGAACTTATGATGGAAACGGTTATGAAATTAGAAATCTAAATATCGATAGAAAAATTAGCGAAAGAGGGTATGAGGTAGGGTTATTTAATCAGATTACAGAAGAAGCTATATTAAAAAATATTTCATTAGTAAATGTTAATATTTTTGGTGGGAGTTATACTGGAGGTTTAGTTGGCTACAACAACGGAATAATTGAACAGTGTTTTGTTGAAGGAAATATTGAAGGTAATGATTATGTTGGGGGAATAGCTGGTATGAATTTCGGCTGGGATTGGTGGGGGGGTGATGGAATTATAAAAAATTCTTATTCTATAGTAAATATTGAAGGCGAACAATGGTTAGGGGGAATAGCAGGTTTTTCTTACTCTGGAAAGATCATAAATTGCTATACATTAAACGATAAAGAGTTATCTGGAACAACTACGAGTGGTATAACAAATTCATTTATTAATAGTAATTTATTAGAAGACACATCAATGCAAAATAACTATTTAAAAACTACAAGAGAAATGATGGAAAAAACAACATTCAATAATTGGGATTTTGAGAATATTTGGGATATTGATGAAGGAAAATCATTTCCTTATTTAAAAACACAAAGGAATATTCCTAATTACCTTTATCCCGAATATAAATTAGCAATAACCAATCACCCTTCTGATATTTCAAATAAAATAATAGAATCAGAAAAATATTATTTAGGCGACAAAGTACTCCTTAACACATTTGATGGTTATGTTGTAAATAATGTATTTAATGAAGATACAAATGAAATAATTAAATTAGAAAAAACTAAAGAACATAAATATTATTTTAATATGCCAAACTCAAATACAAATATAAGTGTTGAATTAATAAAATTATTTGCTGGTGGAAACGGAACAAAAGAAAAGCCTTATCTCATAGAATCACCAAAGAATTTAAATAATGTTAGATTTTTCTTAAATGAAGATAATGTATTTTATAAACAAATAGCAAACATTGATTTATCAGAATATGAAAATTGGTTACCTATAGGAAATAATCAAAATAGATTTGCTGGAACTTATGATGGAAATGGATGTAAAATTACTAATCTAACAATTAATAGACCAGATGAAAATTATATTGGTTTATTTGGTTATGCAGATAAAGCTAATTTAATTAATATAGGTTTAGAAAATGTAGATGTTGTAGGTAATAACTATGTAGGGGGATTGGCTGGTTATAGTAGAGGTTTTATTGAAAAATCTTATGTAGCGGGAAATATAAAAGGAAATGATTATGTTGGAAGTGTTTTGGGTAGCGCTTCTAATTGCTATATTATTAATGTCTATTCAGTAGCAAAAGTGGTTGGAAACGAAAGAACTGGCGGTTTAATAGGATATAAATCTAGAGGAGAACTTAAAAATAGTTATTTTGCCGGAGAAGTTTCAAACGAATATGTTTTTAATAACTTAATTGGGGCAGCAGTTAACCCTAAAGTTGAAAATTCGTTTTTTATTAAATCTTATTATGAAGAAAAGAAATCTGAATTTGGACTGGAAAAAGAATTTTATGAAATGGTTCAAAAAGAAACATTCAATAACTGGGATTTTGATAAAGTTTGGAATATAGTGAATAAGGACGGATATGTTTCTTATCCTTACTTAATAAACAACAATCAAAAAAATGTTCCAGGTTTACAAAGCTTTTTTTCCGGTGGAAATGGAACAAAAGAAAACCCTTATTTATTAGAAACAGCTGAACAATTAAATCAAATTAGATTTTATTTAAATAGAGAAGATATATATTTTAAACAAATAGGAGATATTGATTTATCAGAATACGATAACTGGGAACCAATAGGATATGGTTCAACAAGAACACAAAATTTATTTAGTGGAACTTATGATGGAAATGGTTATGAAATTAGAAATCTGAATATCAATAAAAAAATTAGCGAAAGAGGATATGAGGTAGGCTTATTTAATAAAATTACCACAGATGCTATATTAAAAAATATTTCATTAGTAAATGTTAATATTTTTGGGTGGGATTTTACAGGAGGTTTAGTTGGCTACAACGACGGAATAATTGAACAGTGTTTTGTTGAAGGAAATATTGTAGGCAATGATTATGTTGGGGGAATAGCTGGTTGGAATAGTGAAATTATAAAAAATTCATATTCTGTAGTAAATATTCAAGGAGAAAGATGGTTAGGGGGAATAGCAGGTTTTTCTTACTCTGGAAAGATCATAAATTGCTATACATTAAACGATAAAGAGTTATCTGGAACAACTACGAGTGGTATAACAAATTCATTTATTAATAGTAATTTATTAGAAGACACATCAATGCAAAATAACTATTTAAAAACTACAAGAGAAATGATGGAAAAAACAACATTCAATAATTGGGATTTTGAGAATATTTGGGATATTGATGAAGGAAAATCATTTCCTTATTTAAAAACACAAAGGAATATTCCTAATTACCTTTATCCCGAATATAAATTAGCAATAACCAATCACCCTTCTGATATTTCAAATAAAATAATAGAATCAGAAAAATATTATTTAGGCGACAAAGTACTCCTTAACACATTTGATGGTTATGTTGTAAATAATGTATTTAATGAAGATACAAATGAAATAATTAAATTAGAAAAAACTAAAGAACATAAATATTATTTTAATATGCCAAACTCAAATACAAATATAAGTGTTGAATTAATAAAATTATTTGCTGGTGGAAATGGAACGATAGAAGACCCTTATCAAATAAGTTCATCAAAACAATTGAACGATATAAGAAATCATTTAGAGTACTATTATATTCAAATAGCAAACATTGATTTATTAGAATATGATAATTGGGAGCCTATCGGAAATTATGATAATAAGTTTATAGGAAATTATGATGGAAAAGGATATAAGATTACTAATTTAAACATAAATAGACCAGATGAAGATTATATCGGATTATTTGGATATATTGAAAATTCGAATATGCAAAATATAAAACTGGAAAAGATTAATATCAAAGGTCATGATTTTGTTGGGGGATTAACTGGAGATTCTTCAGGAGGTATTATTAATAATATTTTTGTTAGTGGTTCTGTTGAAGGGAATAATTGGGTTGGTGGAATTGCAGGATTAAACTATTTTGGAACAATTATTAAATCATATGTTGAAGGGGAAATTAAAGGGAATCTAGTTTATGTAAATGTTATTTGTGGGCAAAGTCTTTACGGAAATGAAGAAAATAATGATTTTGATAAAATGATAATGGAGCAGAAAATTATTGAAAAAGATGAAAGAACTCGTTGGTCTGCATGGACTATTATAGATCCATTGACAGATCTTGAACAGATATTTATAAGAAATTCTCATTTAACGATTAGAAGAATGAGTTCAAGAGATATAATTTTTTCTCCTAATGAATTTTTAGGTAATAACAAAAAAATAGAATTGAGATTTGATAAAGAAAAAGCTAAAAGTTATACATGGAATTCATCTACAGATATGACAGCTTTACGTTTTTTACCGTGTGACGAGTTTAAAAGTGCTAAAGATTTCGTAAAAAAATTATTAACTAGTTCTGAATTAGTTGTTGGCTATAATCCATATAATAAAGGGTTAAAAACAAACGTTTATGATATAAAAGGATTAGGGGCTGTTTTGCTACCCTATTTAGAGAGTTTTGGTTGGGAGGATTTAAAATATATCATTTTGTATAATCAATAAATTTGATTTTAATTAATTTTATTTAATAATCAAATTAGGAAATGAATTATAGAGGAATAGAATTTAAAAATATCAAATTTGTTATATAATATATACGGGCGTGATAAACGCCCGTTTTAAAATTATATAATCTTATTTATAATTTCGTCTATTTCAGGAATGGAGATGCCTTTATCTTTGGAATCACTTGTAAATATTAAAATCCCGTTTTCTCCTTCGCCTTCTCCTAATAACTTTATTCCGTTTTTTTCATATAATTTTTTCTTTTTATTCCATTTGGATGAATAAATCTCGTTATCCAACATTCCGCAATGTTCCCAGTAATAAGTTTTTCCGGTGTCATCATCTTTAATTGTAAAATCAGGAGTTATTTTTTTATCTGCTAACACTAGTTGTTCTTCGTATATTGGGTTTAATTGAATATTACGTTTAAAATAAACAGCTTGACCGTTAGAGAGTGAACAGAGCGTCCGGGAAAAATGAACAATCATTCCGGAAGAATTGAACAAGCTAACCGTTAAAATTGAACAAAAAAAATAATGAGTAATTAAAATAGATTTATGCATTAAAAAATGCAAATAAATCTATGGAGGTTTCAAAATGATTAATTACAAGGAGATTTTACGGTTAAACGAGCTTGGAATAAAAAACTCACAAATTGCATTAAGTTGCAGTTGTTCAAGGACTTCGGTTGTTAATGTAATAAAAAAAGCAAAAGAAAGTGATTTATCCTATGAAACAGCTTGTAAAATGTCAAATAAAGATATTTCAAAGATTTTGTTTAAAGCTAATTCAGCTAAACCTTCTTACAAAATGCCAGATTATGATTTTATTCATCGTGAAATGGCTAAGAGTGGAGTTACTTTATCTTTGCTTTGGATGGAATATTGTGATGAATGCAGAAACTCAAACGAAATACCATATAAATCAACACAGTTTTACAATTATTATAGTGATTATGTCAAAAACACAAAAGCTACAATGCACATAGACAGAAAACCTGGTGAAGTTCTAGAGGTTGATTGGGCTGGTCAAACTGCTAAAATAATAAACACTGATACAGGAGAAATGATTAAAACTTATATATTTGTTGCTGCTTTACCTTATAGTGGTTATTCATATGTTGAAGCCTTCTTTTCACAAAATCAAGAAAATTGGATATCTGCACATATTAATACATATAAATTCTTTGGTGGAGTTACAAGAATTCTTATTCCAGATAATTTAAAAACAGGAGTTGAAAAAGTTTTAAAAAATAATCCTGTTATTAATAAAGTGTATCAAGAAATGGCAGAACATTATGGAACTGCTGTTATTCCTGCAAAAGTAAGAACTCCAAAAGACAAAGCTACTGTTGAAGGAGTCGTTGGGATAATTTCAACTTGGATACTTGCAGCTATAAGAAATGAACAGTTTTTATCTTTAAAAGAATTAAATGATTCTATTAAAGAAAAACTATATATATTTAATAATAAACCCTTTCAAAAAAAAGAAGGTAACAGAACTAAACTTTTTGAAGAAGAAAAATCATTTTTAATTCCTTTACCAGAAAATCATTTTGAAATGGCTATATGGAAAATTGCAACAGTTCAATATAATTACCATGTTATTGTAGATAATCAAAATTATTCTGTTCCTTATGAATATATAAAACAAAAAGTTGATGTAAGAATCACAAAAAATGTTGTAGAAATATTTTTTGAAGATGCTAGAATAACATCTCATCCGAGACTTTATGGGAGAATAGGTCAATTTAGTACAATCGAATCGCATATGCCACTTAATCATCAAAAATATATTCAATGGAATGGAGAGAAATTTAAAAATTGGGCTTCTAACATAGGCGAAAACACATTTATTGTAATCAATTCTTTTTTAACTTTTCATAAAGTTGAACAGCAAGGATACAAATCTTGTTTGAGTTTAATAAAACTTGCAGATAAATATTCTTTTGAACGACTTGAAACTGCATGTGAAAAAGCTTTATCTTATACCCCTTCGCCAAGCCTTAAAACTATTCAAGCGATACTGAAATCAGGGCAAGATAAAGTAAATATAACTGAAGAAACAGAAAAACCAATTGATTCAGAACATTGAATTACTCGTGGCTCTGAATATTACAAAAGAAGTGATTATAATGCTTAATAATAATACAATAACAAAACTTCATGAATTAAAATTAAACTCAATGGCTCAAGCATTTAAAGATCAAATAAAAGATAATACATTTTCATCCATGACATTTGAAGAAAGATTTGGATTGATAATAGACATTGAATGGAACAAAAGAAAAAACAGCCGTCTTTTAAGACTTATAAAAAGTGCCGAATATACCTTTAATAACGCTTGTGTTGAAGATATTGAGTATCATCAGGATAGAGAACTAGATAAAACATTAATCATTAGATTATCGACATGCAACTATATACAAGAAAACCATAATGTTGTAATATTTGGAGCTACAGGTAGCGGTAAAACTTATATTTCTAATGCATTAGGAATATCTGCAAACAGAAACTTTTATACAGTCAAATATGTAAGACTACCTGATTTGCTTAATGAAATCGCAATTGCACGTGGCGAAGGTAATTATCGTAAACTTATTAAAAAATATGCTCAAACAAAATTACTCATTATTGATGAATGGTTATTATTTCAGCTAAAAGAAACTGAAGCAAGAGATTTACTAGAAATAATAGAATCAAGATATAAAAAAGCATCTACTATTTTTTGCTCTCAAATTGAAGTTGAAGGATGGCATAAAAAAATAAATTATCCTACTATTGCAGATGCTATTTGTGATCGTATTGTTCATGATTCTTATTGGATTACCATTCGTGGTAAAGATTCTATGAGAAAACGTAAAGGAATTCATAATAAGTAATAATATTTTATATTTTTCAAAACAAGGACTATTTTACGATAAATATTTAGAATAGTCCTTGTTTCAAATTTACTGTTCATTTTTGCCGGACGCTCTGTTCATTTTCAACGGGTTAACTGTTCAGTTTCTCCGATTCACTTGTTCATTTTTACTCGGAATATTCATTTAATCCTTTTATTAATAGACGTTCATAAATAATCAATTCAGATTTTGATCTTAGAATTGTATTATCACTAGCACAATGAATTAAATTTTTATCATAATATTTTCCGTTAATTTCTTTGAAAGAAGGATTAACAAATAAGTTAGTCATTCTTTTAGCTATTTCAGAATATTTATCAAAAACATAATTTTTCAAACTAAAAATTTCTTTGTCTTGATAAAAAATAATAATTTTTTCTTTATGTCTTGTCAAAATGGTATAAATTAGTTCTTTACTTAATAATAAACAAGGATTTGGAATTATAACGAATGTTTTATTAAAATCGCTTCCTTGTGATTTATGAACTGTTATAGCATAAGCGGGTTCTAAATTATTTTCTTTATCAATTTCATTGTAAGAAAATTCGTATATTTTGTCTTTTTGGCTATCAAACTCAACACATACATTTTTATCCGAAGGTATAGTGAGAGCAATTCCTATCTCACCATTAGCTGTAAAACCGGGACGTTTATTAAAATAATAATTTTTCTTTTTGTTAACAACATTTATTACTTTATCTCCATAAAACAAATTAGTATTTTCAATTTTGTCTTTTTGGTTTTTAAAGTTGTTTTGTATAATTCTTGTTATATTTTTTACACCATACTTTTTATATTTTATGGGAGTTATTATTTGCCAATCAGATATTTTGTCTACTGCAGCTGTTTTATCAGGTTTTGATGTATAAAATTTTTCTCCGTCGTCAGAGCCTAAAGTTTTATTGAAGCCTTTTTTATCTTCTTTGTTTTTTAAATGCAATTCCTCTATGAGAACTTTCATAAAGATGTCTTCAAAATCATTTTCATTTTCAAAAGGAACAAAACGTATATTCTTTAAATCATTACTTAAAGAAATTTTTTCAAATATTAGATCGTTATCAAAATTTAAATCATTTTCTGCAAAGTAATCTGCTAACTCAATATCTTCTCTAATTGTTTTATCTAATTTTTGTCTTTTAATTTTTGTTAGTTCAACATAATTATTTGTAATCTTAAAAAAATTATTTTCAATATTTTTATTGATATTTTTTAAATAATTAATTATATCTACAAATGGTTTTCCTAATCCTATCGGTGGCAATTGTCTGTAATCTCCTACTAAAATGTATCTGTCTACATCAGTTAAACATTCAAATATACTAGCTAACATTTCCTCTGTTAACATCGATGCTTCATCAATAATAACCGTTTTAAATCCTTTGATAGGTTCATTTTGATAATTAAAATGATATCGCATATTTTCTGAATCAAATCTTTCATGTTTAATAAGGAATTTTGCTATTGTATAAGATTTAAGTTCTGTTTTTTTTAGATCGTTAGATAATCTAATTCTTGCTTTTCCAGTAGGAGCTAATAATAATACGCCGTCTTTGCAAATCGAATCATTTTCACAAAATATTTTAATCAAAGTTGTTTTTCCAGTTCCAGCTTTACCTGTTAAAATAGAAAATCTTGATTCAGTTAAAATGTTTAATGCATATTCTTTTTCTAATAAAGAATCATCATCATCATCAAAATTCTTTTTTAAATAGGATTTCCAATCAATACTGTTATCTAATTTTTTTGCGTTAATTCTTTTTAATATCTTTTCTTTAAGATAATTTTTTATAATGGCGTATTCTTTCAATTGACACGCATATTTATCATTTTCTATTTCAATTAATTCAATTTTATCTAATTTTTCTTTATTTGAAATAATATCTTGGATATTTAAATTGCATTCAATAATTAATGGTAACTCTGCTATTTTATTAATTAAAAAATCTAAATAAACAAGAGAATTTCCATGTTCGTTTGCATTTTCTCTTAAAATCTCCATCATTAAAGAATTAATTCTTCGTGGGTCTAATTTATCCTGCATATTTGATTCAAACGGATATAAATTATAATGTTTTTTCAAATTATATAACCCAAAATCAATTGTATTAAAATCAATTTGTTCTTGTTTATTTATTGTTAATTCGTATAGCAAATAAGGATTATTGATGATGTCTTCTGTGGTATAATCGATTTTATAATTAAAAGGACTTTTATTATAATATTCTTTTTTTAAGCTTTCATTAATTTTATCGAGATTATTTTTTATATATTTTATTTGTTTTATTTTTAAATCAAACCTACTCAACAATTGCATAATTTTGATTTCGGAGTTATTTTTCTTAATAATATCTTTTAAGGTATCCAGTTTTGTTTTCATCATTTTTAAATTAATTTTTCTTTCTTCTGATAAATATTTTTCGGGATTCTCGGCAAATTTTTTAACTGTTTCCCATACGTCATTATCTTCTTTTGTTAGATTATTTAAATCTTCGGCAATTAAAAAACCTTCATCAAATCCGTGTTCTGTTAGAACAGCTCCTAAACCTGGATAATTACCTCTTATATTATGAATATCTATCAAACGTTTATTTAACCAAGCTATTTGTTTATCGGGATCAAAATTCAATGGGTTTATTTTTTCTTTAATTCTATTAAAAATATTAATACACTTTTTTATTAGTCTTATTGCAGTATCATTAGAAACTAATTCAGATTTATAAGAAAACTCTTCTCTTTTTTCAAAAGGTATTGTAACAACAAAATCTTCAATGTTGTATTCTTGATGATTTTCTAAATAACTTATAATTTCTTTTATTGGAAACAGAAAGCCATTTTCAAAATCAGGTCTAATAGAATGTTTAATATTTCTTTCCCATATTAAAGATCTTAATTTATTTGATTCGTTCGATTCATTTGTATTATACTCAATTTCTTCAGATATGTTTTCAATAAAGCCAATCCCAATTAATATTTTTGATACTTTTTCTAATCCGGGAATTTCATCAGTATAAAAAAAAGATAATGATTTATTAGGCTTTAAAAATTCTAAAAAACTATTTAAAGCAGCTCTTTGGTTTTCTATATCAAATATAAAATCTAATTGACTATTTTTAAAATCTTTTTCTATATTTTCAATAATATTTTTCTCTTTTTCTATATCATAATTTTTAATTAAATAATTTGAAGATTCTAATTTGTCTTCGATGTGTTTTCTTTTCAGCCATTTATAGGGTATAATGGTTATTGAATACGCTCTGTTTAAAAATTCGGTTTCTTTAAAATGAGAAAAGTGTTTTTTATAATTAATGTTGTATTTGCTATATGGATGATTTACATAAGTTAAATATTCATAATCTGACATAAATAACCCGTTTTCATTAACGCATTTCGGTCTATCTTCGATTGATTTTATATCTTTTATTAGCTTTCCAGAATTTTCTATTTCTTTTTTTAAATCTTTGATTTTTTTACAAGATAAATTTTCTCTTGGATTATTACAAATAGTACCGTTCCAATTATTATCATGCCAAGGAACTTTTATTGATAAATGTTTAATAAGATTATTTTTTATACTCATATTTTTTTCTCCTTTTTTAAATGCTAATTTGCAATAATAACGAAATCACTAACGTCTATCCTGTAAAAATTAAGTGCTTTTTTGATTAGATTTCTGATACTTGTGGCATCTAAAGTAGTTTCAATAATATATTTATTGGCGACTTTTCTTGGATTAATATATCCGTTGTCATATTCAGCTATTATTCTTTTATTTCCGCTTTTCTGAGTATGTAAGGCAAATTTTTCAAATGTTTCGCTATCTCTTTCAAAAAGAATGTTATAAATTTTTATCAACATTTCTTTCCAATGTTTTACATAATAATTTTTATCAAATAATCTGAAAGAATAAGGTTTTTTATGAGTAAACGAATCATTTAAAGATATTTCATGGTTATTATAGGATATTTTTTTTACATGACTAATTTCATTTTTAAATATATTTAAGTTATTTAGAGTGTTATCAGAATGATTATTTTTATTGAAAAGATTTTTTATATTGTTTAATTCAATATTGTAAAACTCTATTTTCTTTACAAAATTTAAAGATTTGTCGGCTTTTTCTTGATTAAGATTTTTATAATAATGAGTTCCTTTATCTAAAATATTTTTGTCAATTTCAGATAAATTTTGCATTAAATCATTAATTATTGGGTTTAATTTATTAGCTTCTTCTGGATATTCTTTGATTAAATCATTAATAAATTCGATTACGTTTATGACAAACACCTCCTATTTTTAGCGTTTCTTTTTATTCAATTACAATAATTAATTCTTCTTCATCAATCGAATAATGATTAAAAATATTTTTTATTTGTTTTTTTATTGTTTGTGAATCAAAATTAGTTTCTGTATAATAGTCATTAGCAATAATACGTGGGCTTATAAAATCATTATTTTTTTCTTTAGTTATTTTAGTGTTTTTTAATTTATTAGCATTATCGGCATAGCTTTCGAATAATTTTGGGTTTTTGAAATATAGAATTTCATATATTTTCACTAAAAAATCTTTCCAAGTTTTGATTGAGTATTTTGAGTCGAATAAGATAAAAAATTTAGGTTTTTTCCCTGTGAAATTATCTTCTAATTTTAATGTTTTTACATCACTAATTAATAAATCGTATTTGATATTTTTGTTTTTATTAAAATTATTTTTATCAATAATTTCAAAATTGTTGTTTGTAATATTTTCTTCGAAATCTTTTTCGTTTTTTTTGTTGTTAATAACGTTGATTAATTCATTTATGATGCTTTCAAAACAAATGCTAGATTTAGATAAAATCAGATACGTTTCCGCTTTTTGAAAATTTTGTAATTCTGCCGCTGTACTTAATTTTTTCGACAACATTTTAGTAATCTTTTTCATTTCTTCATTTAAATTTAATACAGCTAATTTTAAATCGTTAAGTTCTTCTGGAAATTCTTCCAATAATTTTTTAGCAAATTCTTCTACTCTCATTTTTTTTGCCTCCTAATTGTTTTATACCTGAAATTCATATTTTACAGATTGGAATAAATCATATCCTTCATTTATCAATTTTTCGGGTTCTTCTAAATATTTTGAATCGATTTTATTATGTTTTATTATTGTTCCAAAATATAAATATTCTCTATACAGTTTCCAAAAAGTTTCGTACATTAGTAACATTTTCTTCTCTAATTTTTTAGAATTATAAGTTTCCATAATGTTTTTATTTAAATCAAGTTCCAAAAGTTCAAAAATATTCCACCCCATACATATAGCTTTAATATTCATAATCAAAAGATTGGATAATTTTTTATAATAATCATTGTTTTCGTTGATAGCTAATATTTTTTCTTTTAAATTTTTAATATCAAAACTTATTTGTTTATAAATTTTGGAGTTTAAAAATTCATTTTTCAAGTAATAATCAATGTATTTAGCTAATTTAATGTAATCTTCGATTGATTTTGTGAATATAAAATATTCGCTATTAATTATTAATTCCAAATATTCTATAAAAACGTCTTCTTGATGAGTGAATTTTAATTTTTCTTTGCCTGAAAAATTTTTTTCATATAATTGAACGATAAAATCATTTTTTATTAATTCATTGCTTTTGTTATTTTCTGCTAAACAAAAATCATTTTCAAAATTTTTAGGGAGTATTTTAATAAAGTGTTTTTCGAAAACTGAATAAATTTCATAATACTTTTTTTTAAAATGATATTCGTCAATATTATGAGATTTATTTAGAGTATATTCTTCAAGCGAATAAAAAGTAAAAGGATTATTTAAAATATTGAAACAATTTAAAGTTTTTGAAAGAAAAATAATGGAATCTTTTTTTGAAATAAATAAATTATTTTTATAGGCATAAATGAGTTTTTTAAAAATTAAATTTATTTTTTGTGTAAAAAAGTAATTTTTAATTAAAAATTCTTTATTGAAAGAATCTAAATATTTTGGGATTATTTCGTTTTCCAAAAATATACATCTTAAATTAATTTTTTTATAAATTTTTTTTATAAATTTGAAATCCTCATTAATTTCATGCTGGGAATATTTTTTGGTATTTTGGTTAAATGAAATCAAATTTTTAATACTATAAGCAAATGTTAGAGGTAAAAAAATTTCTTCGGGCAAATAATTTTGTAATACATCTGACTTTTCAGGTTGATAGGAAAACACCTCCAAATCCCATATAAAACCAAAATTTTCAAATTCTTCGAATTTAATATCGTTTTTCATATTTTTAGCCTCCTTTTTAAAATGATTAATATTTTATGATATATTCTACTATATTATTCTGGTTAAAGTCAAGTGTGAAATTTTAAAAAAAGATAAAAATCTTTTTATAAAAGAGTTTTTTAAGTTGTGTTATTAATGTGCTATAATATGTGATATTTTTTTGTGCTAATAATTCGTGCTAATAATTCGTGCTAAAAATATTTTGTTTGTAATTTAGTTATATAAATTGCAATCAGTAACTTGCTTTCCAAGCAAAAGAGTTATTTGATTTAAAAGAGATTTATATAAATTTTATGTATAGTATTTTTTTTATGGATTTAAAAAATATCAAATTTGTTATATAATATATACGGGCGTGATAAACGCCCGTTTTATCAAAAATAGATTGAGGTGATTGAATGAAAAAAATATTGCACGTTTCTGATTTAGATGGAACATTGTTAGATAAAAGCTCTAAAGTACCAGAATATACAGAAGAAGTAATAAACGAAATGATAGACAGAGGAATGAATTTTTCAATAGCAACAGCACGTTCTTGGAATTCCTCTTCGAAGATTTTAAAAAATATTAAAATGACTTTACCAGTAATTACTTATAACGGAGCTTTTATAGTTGATCCAAATACTGGAAATATTTTGCAATCAAATTGTATGGAAAAAGAATATGCTGAATATGCTTTAAAAGAGTTTATAAAAAATGAGATTTATCCTCTTGTATATGCATTTATAGATGGAGAAGAAAAAGTTTCATGGTGTGAAGGAAAAGAAAATGAGGGAATTAGTTATTATCTTTCTCAAAGAAAAGGTGATAAAAGATTTAATCCTATTACTTCCGTTGAAGATTTGTTAAAAGGAGATATTTTTTATATAACGGCAATTGGTTTTAAAGATGAACTTGAAAAAATAAATGATTTTTTTGAAAATAAAAAATATTTTTCTAATAATTTTCAGCAAGAACTTTATAGACCAGAATATTGGCTTGAAATAAAAAGGTTTGACGCAACAAAAGGTGATGCTGTTGAAAAAGTAAAAAAAATGACAAATTGCGAAAAAATAATAAGTTTTGGAGATAGTGTAAACGATATTCCTATGTTTGTATCTTCTGATGAAAGTTACGCAGTTTCTAATGCAGTAAAAGAGTTAATAGAAAAATCTACAGGAATTATAGATGTTTCTGAAAATAATGGTGTTGCAAAATGGATGCAGCAAATGTATAGAGAATAAAATTGGGGGTAAAAAATGATAATAGAAAAAATAGTTTCTTATGAATTAAAAAATATTATAAAAAATTATTCAATCTCTTATGATGAAATAGGGTTATCTCCTACAAAAGTTTTTAAATTAGTAAAGGGAAACGATTCGTTATTTCTTAAAGTAGGGCATAAAAAGTTTAAAAATACTACATATGAGGTAAAAAGAGAAAAAGAAGTGATTTTATGGTTACAAGGTAAGTTAGATGTTCCAAAAATTATTCATTTTGAAGAATCAGATGAATATGATTTTATGCTTATGAGTAAATGTGAGGGAGATACTTTATATGAAAATAAAAATATTTCTCCAGAAGAAATGGTTGATTTTTTTGTTGAAAGTATAAAGAAGATTCAATCTGTAAATATTTCGAGTTGTCTTTTTTATTCTGATATAAAATTCAGATTAAAAGAATTAGACTATTTGCTTGAAAATAAATTAGCTGCATATGATGATTTTTATGAAGGTAACACACCATTTTCTGCACCGGAAGAATTGACAAACTATTTAAAAAACAATATACCTGATGAAAATTTGGTGTTTTCACATGGGGATTTAACCGATGCGAATATATTTTCTAAAAATGGTAAAATTAGTGGGTTTATAGATTGGGCAAGAGGTGGTAAAGCTGATATTTGGCAAGATATAGCTTTATGTGTGAGAAGTATAAAAGAAGATTTTAAAGAAGAAAAATATTTAAATATTTTTTTTAATAAAATGCAAACAGAACCAGATTGGGATAAAATAAACTATTATTTATGGCTTGATGAATTATTCTAAACAGGAGGCAAAAAATGATTTATAGACTCGCAACAAAAAAAGATATTTTCGCACTTGCGGAAATGCGTTGGGATTTTGAATATGAATTTGATAAAGAAAATTTTAATTTTACTAAAGAGCAATTTTTGAAATCTTTTGTTGAATTGTTAGAAATTGAATTAAATAAAAATTGGTTTGTTTGGTTAGTGGAAGATGAAAAAGAAATAATTTCCAATATTTTTATAAGAAAAATTAGAAAAATTCCAAAACCTCAAAAATTATTTTCAGAGATAGCTTATATAACTAATGTTTATACGAGAAAAGAATATAGAAATAAAGGGATTGGGAATCAACTTTTAAAGAACATAAAAGAATGGGCGTTAAAAGATAAAGTTGAATTGTTATTTCTTTGGCCTAGTGAAGAATCAATCAAATTTTATGAAAGAGAAGGATTTAAAAAAGAAAATGAAATTTTAGAATTAGACTTGGAAAGCTAAATAAATGACTGGCAAATTGTTGCTTTTTAAATATAGTGATTTATATTTATTATACGAGGAGAGGATTAAAAATGGTTAAAAAAATTGGTGTTGAAAAAATAGAGGAAATAAAAAAATTATTTTTAGATGTTTTTTCAAATGAGCCTTGGAAAGATGAATGGATATCTGATGAACAAGTGACTTCATACGTTTTAGATATTATAGATAACAACAATTCGCTTGCAATTGGATATTATTTAGATACTAAATTAGTAGGTTTGTGTTTAGGAACAACATTTAATTGGTGGCAAGGAAAAGAAATTTTTATTAAAGAATTTTGTATAGACAGATCTTTACAAGGAAAAGGATTTGGAAAATTATTTTTAAAAGAATTGGAAAGTTTATTAAAAAAAGATGGAATAGAAGCAGTGACTTTAGCCACCGACAGAACATTTCCAGCATATGATTTTTATATAAGAAATGGGTATCAAGAACAAAAAGACACGGCATTTTTCGTTAAATTATTAAATTAATTGATTCTATGTAATTTTTTGATTTTAATGTAGTGTAACAGCCACGCTGAACTTTGCACGGCGTTACA
>CAYZNB010000021.1:0-28216 GCA_964478535.1 uncultured Thermotogaceae bacterium | reverse complement strand
CCTAATGTTTTATGTTTTAATGTTTTTATGTCCTAATGTTTTTTTGTTTTAATGTAGTGTAACAGCCACGCTGAACTTTGCACGGCGTTACTGCACTGGCAATAATTTCGATATTTTTATTGTCAGAATTGAAATTCATTATACATAGTTTTTGATTTTTCTTTTGATTTCATGTTTTTATGCCCTAATGTTTTATGTTCTAATGTAGTGTAACAGCCACGCTGAACTTTGCACGGCGTTACTGCACTGGCAATTATATTTGCATATATATAAACATGTTCGGATTTTCTTTAAATTGTTTAATTATTTTTTCATTTGTGCGTATTTTGCTTTTTTTGCTTTCTATTTTCCATTTTTTAGGGCTCAAGCCGCTTTAATTAAAATTTTATTTCTGTAATTCTTTCCAAAACACATGATATAATTTATTAAATTTATTCTTCATTTAACTACAATATTAAAATAATTGTGGGGTGTTTATTCATTTGAAAAGAAAAAATATCAGATTAATTAATTTTGATTATTCCAATCAAGCTTCTTATTTTATTACATTGTGTGAAAAAAATAAAAAAAATATTTTTTGCAAAATTATTCATAATTCAATACATTTAAATGATATTGGAAGAATATTAGAATTCAAGTTAAAAGAACTTCCTAAAATCTTTGATTTTATTGAAATAGATACATATATTATAATGCCGAATCATATACATTTAATAATCAATTTATATGAAGAGCATAATTTAAAAAATATAGCGTTAGCCAAAATAATAGGATATTATAAATCCTCAGTTACAAAAGATATTAAGAAAAAATTTAATATTGAAAGTATCTGGCAAAAAAGATTTTTTGATCATATTATACGAAATGAAATCAGTTTAAATAAAATTAGAGAATATATTGAAAATAATCCTAAAAATTGGAATTTAGACGAATATTTTGATTAATAAATCATTTTAAAATTAGTCTGAATTCTAAAAAATTGGAATATACAAAGCGAAAAAATGAAAAACATAAAAATAAAATCAAAAAAATATCAAAGATTAAAAACGGCTTTATGTTTTTCCTGAATTTATATATTAATTATAAATGTTGTTGCCTGTACTGTAACGCCGTGCACAAAACGCGTGGCTGTTACACTACATTAGAAGTGAAAAAATAAAGATTAAAATCAGAATTGAAATTCAAAAAGATTTTTATTTATACGTCAAAAACTTAAAAATGAAAAACGGCTTTATGTTTTTCCTGAATTTATATATTAATTATAAATGTTGTTGCCTGTACTGTAACGCCGTGCACAAAACGCGTGGCTGTTACACTACATTAGAAGTGAAAAAATAAAGATTAAAATCAGAATTGAAATTCAAAAAGATTTTTATTTATACGTCAAAAACTTAAAAATGAAAAACGGCTTTATGTTTTTCCTGAATTTATATATTAATTATAAATGTTGTTGCCTGTACTGTAACGCCGTGCAGAAAACGCGTGGCTGTTACACTACATTAGAAGCAAAAAAAATAAAGATTAAAAACAGAGTTGAAATTCAAAAAAATCAAAGAGTTAAAGCAAAATTGAAAATAAAAGCAGCTTGAAAATCAGAAAGATTTAGATTAAACTTTACATAAAAAACCGAGAGCTTTTTGCTTTCGGTTTTTTATATAAAAATAATTATTGTTTTCGTAATTCTTAACATTATGGTGTGTTGATTTAATATGATTATAGTATATAATATATACTGTATATACAGTATATATTGGTGGTGATTTTATTGAATTTTTTCGTTATTGGTGCTGGTAATTGTACGAATGTTATTGCAAAAGATTTGTTTTCAAAGGTTTCAAATGTTTATATTTTTGATTCTTCAAAAGAAAAGGTTGAAGAGTTAAAAAAGGTTTATTCTAATGTGATTTATTCAGATTTTTCAGATATTGACAAATTGAATATTGATTATGTAATTGAATGTGCTAGTGTTGATGCTGTTATACGATATTCTGAAAAAATTCTTGATTTGAATACTAATTATGTTATTATTAGTTCTGGAGCTTTTGGAGATGATTTATTTAGAGAAAGATTTATGGAAAAATTAAATGTTTCAAATTGTAATGTTTTTATTCCTTCTGGTGCTGTTGGTGGTATTGATTTGATTCATTCTCTTGGTGATTCGGTTGAAAAGATTGTTTTAAACACAAGAAAGTCTCCTAAAAGTTTTGGTATTGATACTTTTGAAGAAAAGATTATTTTTGAAGGGGGTTGCAAAGAGGCTATAAAAAGGTTTCCTCAAAATATAAATGTTGCGATAACTTTGGCTCTTGCTGTAAAAGATTTTGAAAAGGTTCATGTGATAATTACTGCTGATCCTTATGTAAAAAGCAATTCACATAATATAACTATCGAATCAAAGATTGGAAGATATAGCTTAAATTTAGAAAATTATCCTTCAGATAATGCAAAAACGAGTTTATTAGCTCCTTTATCTATAATAGGTTTGATTAACAAATTAAATAATAATTTTAAGGTGGGTGTATAATATTGATATCGTTATTTGGCAGTAATTCAAAAGAAGATTCTATTTTATTAAAAAAAGAAGAAATTTTAAAACTTAAAAGAGAAAAAAATTTTGTTATAATTGCTCATAATTATGTTGATTATGATTTAGCTCAAATTGCTGATATTACGGGTGATTCTTTGGCTCTTGCAAAAAAGGCTATTGAAATAGAGTCTGAAAATATTCTTTTTTTAGGTGTTGATTTTATGGCCGAAACGGTAAAAATTTTGAATCCTAAAAAAAGGGTTTTAGTTCCTGAAAAATCTGCTACTTGCCCTATGGCTAATGCTTTAAGTAGAGAGGTTATTATTAATTTTAAGATTAGATATCCAGAGGCTGCTGTTGTATTATATGTTAATAGCACGGCAGAATCAAAGACTGAAGCTGATTACACTTGTACTTCAGCAAATGCTGTTGAGGTTGTAAGCAATATTGAGAATGATGTTATTTTATTTGGCCCCGATAAAAATTTGGCTTCTCATGTTGCTGCAAAAACTGGAAAAAAGGTTATTCCAATGCCTGGTGATGATGGTTTTTGCTGTGTTCATGAAAATATTCAAAAGGAAAGGGTTTATGAAAAAATGGAGTTTTATCCTAATGCAAAGTTTATCACACATCCTGAGTGTAATTTAGAGGTTAGAAAAAATTCTCACTTTATTGGTAGTACTGGTCAGATGTTTGAGATTCCACAAACAGATGATTCTCTTGAATATATAATTGGTACAGAGGTTGAAATGGTTAAACATTTACAAAATAGGTTTAAGGATAAAAAGTTTTATGCTCTTGATGAAAATGCTGTTTGTACTAATATGAAAAAAAATTCTTTAGATAATGTTTTAGAGTGTTTAAAAAATGAGACTTTTGAAATTGTTGTGCCTGAAGATATTGCTTTGAAAGCTGTTGTGCCTATAAAAAATATGTTTGATATAATGAAGGTGAAATGATGTTTTTTAAAGAAATTCAGATATTAAAAGATTGGATATACAGAGATGAGTCTTTTATAGATTTTTCTGCTTATGCTTTAAGAAATAATGTTTGCGAGGCAGAGATTATTTTTAAATCAAATGATTGTATTTTATCTGGGGTTGATGTTTTAAATGCTCTTATGAAAGAGTTTTCGCTTCATATTGAGTTTTATTTTTCTGATTCAGATAAAATAATTAATGATGAAAATAATGTTTTAATTGGTAGAATTAAAGGTGATGCGTATAATGTTCTTTTATGCGAAAGAACGTTTTTAAATGTTTTGTCTTTGATGTCTGCTACTGCTACTAAGACTAATTTAATGGCTGAAAAACTTTTAAATACAAATACGGGTACGAAAATAGCTGCTACAAGAAAGATTATTCCCGGCGTTGGTTATTTACAAAAGCTTGCTGTTATTAATGGTGGCGGTGATACGCATAGAATGAATTTGAATGATGCTATAATGATTAAAGATAATCATATTGTTTTATATGGTGGTATTGAAAATGCTTTAGATGTTGTTAAAAAATATTCTTCATTTTCTAAAAAGATAGAGATAGAGACAAAAAATGAAGTTGAAGCTCTTTTAGCGGCAAAAAAGGGTGCGGATATTATAATGTTAGATAACTTCAATGCTGAAGATGCTAAAATAACTGCCGCTAAGATTAAAAGTATTTCTCCTTTAATTTGTGTCGAAGTTTCTGGTGGAATTTCAGAGGATTCTTTTTTATGTTATGCGGATAAAAATATTGATGTTATTTCTATGGGAAAACTTACTTCAGAAATTAAATATTTAGATTTTTCACTAAATGTAAAATAAGAACTCGAAAGAGTTCTTATTTTTTAATGAATTGCTATAATAATTTTTTCTTAATGAATTTTGAAATTTGATTAAGATTATTAAGTTTCATTCTAAAAACTTCATTATACGTAAATTTTACATCAACAAACAATTTATTTGCTTTTTTATTCCTTTCTTATTTTACCATTTACACCACAATAAGCTGCTTATTGAAATTGACGAAAAACTCTGGCTTGTTACTGTCGATTCGGTGACTGTGCATTCCCAAAGTAAAATGGCGGTAACTTTTAGAGAGGTTAGTGAAGTAATGGTGGAAATATAGGAAAAACAATGAAAAAAAACCCGCAGAAATGTCGAGAAAGCTGCTTTTACGGACTTTTTTTCGCTTTTCAGATTGACATTCTCTATACAAGAGTGTATAATATTATTATCAACAATGTTGTTTACTGTGTTGATATTATGGAGGTCGCGATGATTTGTAATTAGTATAAAATAAATGGTTCTTTCCCGGGTTGTTGAAATCCAAATATAAATTTATTACAATTTAAATATGCTATATTTGAATATTCTTTTATATAAGATAAAAAAATAATTTTTTCTTGAACATGAATTGAATGAAATAGTTCTTTTTCAATAACTATGTAAAGAACCAAATAAATAAGCGAAAATTCAGATGAGAATTAAGCATTGAAAAAAAAGAGACAAAATATTAAAATCTTCAGGATATGAAAAAAATCATGGAGGAGGAAGGAAAAATGATAAAAATAAGTCAAGAGTTAGGATTGAACAGAGGATCAGTAAGCAAATACATCAAAGATATTAAAAGATTCTTAGGAGAATGATGATGGTTAAAATTATTACAGGTACTACTAATAAGCCGATGGCAAGTGAGCAATTAAAAAGCTATTTTCATGTTCATAACGAATTAACAGGTTATTTATATATTGGATATCCAATTATAGGCACGGTTAATGGTGCTTATCCTATTGATGCTTTATGGGTTTCCCCTGAGAAAGGTCTTGTAATCTTTAATTTGATTGAAGGAAAAGATATCGCTGATGATTACAATGATGCTCAAGACGATGGTGCTAATAAAGTAGAGGCGAAATTAAAGGGATATAAGCAATTAATGCAAAAGCGGAGATTGTGCGTAAAAATATTTGTAGTTACATTCGCTCCTGCTGTAACTCGTATTCCTGATTTTGATGAGGATTATCCTCTTTGCAATGAAAGCACTTTAAGCACTGTCATTGATAAATTTTCTTGGGATGAATCTGAATATTATGAAAGTTTAGTTTCTGTTATTCAAGCTATATCCACAATTAGAAAAGGAAAGAAAAGAAGATCAATTATAAATCCTGAATCTCGAGGAGCAAAGTTACGTGCTTTGGAGGATTCTATTGCTAATCTTGATAATCGACAAAGTAGGGCAGTTATTGAAACTGTAGAAGGTGTTCAAAGAATACGCGGACTTGCTGGATCAGGTAAAACAATTGTTTTGGCTCTTAAAGCTGCATATTTACATGCACAACATCCTGAGTGGAAAATTGCGGTTACCTTTAATACGCGCTCTCTCAAAGGGCAATTTAGACAATTAATCAATACATTTTATATCGAACAAACCAACGAGGAGCCTGATTGGGATAACTTACAGATTATTCATGCATGGGGGGCTCCAGGTGGTGGTGAAAGAAACGGTATGTACTATACATTTTGTGCACTGAACAATATTGAATATAGTGACTATATGTCCGCAAGAAAAAAATATGGGGTATCTGACCCCTTTGGTGAAATTTGTAATAAAGCACTTAGTGAGGCTGCCTCTATAAAACAAACGTATGATGCTATATTAATTGATGAAGCACAAGATTTTTCGCCCAGTTTTTTGCTGCTTTGTTATGAAATGTTATGTCATCCTAAAAGATTAGTCTATGCCTATGATGAGTTGCAAAATTTACGTTCACAGTCGTTGCCCTCACCTGAAGTAATTTTTGGTACATCTTCTGATGGCACTCCTCGAGTAAATTTTAATACTACTGAAGAAGAAAAGCCTCAGCAGGATATCATTTTAGAGAAGTGTTACCGGAATTCACGTCCTGCATTAGTAACCGCACACGCTTTAGGTTTTGGCATATATAGGGATCCTCCTGATGGGAAAGAATCTGGCTTAGTCCAAATGTTTGAGCATAATTCTCTATGGAATGATATTGGATATGAGATTGCCAAGGGTAATTTGGAAGATGGGAAGTGCGTCTCTCTGAAAAGAACCAATCAAAGTAGCCCCGAATTTCTTGAGAAGCATTCTAAAATTGATGATTTAATTGTTTTTAAGGATTTTGATAATCAAAATGCTCAAGACACTTGGGTAGCTGAACAAATAAAGTACGATTTAGAGCATGAAGAGTTAAGACCAGATGATATTATTGTTATCAATCCTAATCCCTTAACAACAAAAAAATTGGTTGCTCCAATAAGAGCAAAGTTATATCAGTATGGTATTGATTCGCATACTGCTGGTGTTGATACAGCCCCTGATGTGTTTTTTGCTAATGGAAATGAATCTGTTGCTTTCACAGGCATCTATAGAGCTAAAGGTAATGAAGCGGCAATGGTGTATGTTATAAATGCTCAATCTTGCTATAACTCTTCTTTTGACATGGCAACGATCAGAAACCAGTTGTTTACGGCGATTACACGAAGTAAAGCATGGATACGTGTTGTTGGAATTGGTGAAAACATGCGTGGGCTTATTGCCGAATATCAAAAAGTAAAGGATCACAATTTTACATTGGATTTTAAATATCCAACAAAAGCTCAGCGAGATCTTATGAATATCGTAAATCGTGACATGAGTGAAGCCGAAAAAAATAGAGTTAGTAAAAGCAAAGGAAATCTTGCAAGTTTAATTGAGGAGCTGGAAAATGGTCAAATATATCTTGAGGATTTAGGAAGAGATCAAGTAGCTCGCCTCCGCACACTCTTGCAAGCAAAGGAGGAGTAAAGGCTTGTTACCTATTTCTAAAATTTATAAACAAATTGAAGTTCTAACTGTCCAACTAATCGAATCAAGTCTCTGCGAGGCCCAAAACTTCCCTTCCCTCAAAAGCTCCTCTGGGAATATAGAGGAAATAAGTGTAAGCCATAATGACTATTCCATCTTTTTGAAGAATATCCCTTATTCCGAAATGTTCAGGCAATTGGTTGAAACAAAGACGTATAATATGAAGATGATAGATGGTGCGTTAATTTCGCTATCGTACAGATTCAAGCAAAAATGCCTAATATCCAGTCGCCTATCTTTTTTTCCTTCACCTGATTTAGAGGCTTTTCAGAATGAACCGGATTTATATTTTGATGATGAGTTATATAGTGATATTATGGATAAACGCATTGTTACAGTTCCAATAAGATTTGATTATGATGCGAATGAAAAAACGCAAAAACCGATCACACACCCAATATCTCACCTAACATTGGGGCAGTATAAAAACTGCAGAATACCGGTTTCGGCCGCACTAACGCCTTATCAATTTTTAATGTTTATACTTATGAATTTTTACAGTAATGCCTATGTTAAGCTCAATAGTAAATTTACTAAATTTAAGAATTGCTTTAATTCTACCATATTTGATGAAGAAAGAGAATTACTACATATGAATACTCCCATATATAGAAGCTAAGCATCAATTAAACCGAGTTTGTGAAAGTGTTGCATAGAATGAATTTGAATGATGCTATAATGATTAAAGATAATCATATTGTTTTATATGGTGGTATTGAAAATGCTTTAGATGTTGTTAAAAAATATTCTTCATTTTCTAAAAAGATAGAGATAGAGACAAAAAATGAAGTTGAAGCTCTTTTAGCGGCAAAAAAGGGTGCGGATATTATAATGTTAGATAACTTCAATGCTGAAGATGCTAAAATAACTGCCGCTAAGATTAAAAGTATTTCTCCTTTAATTTGTGTCGAAGTTTCTGGTGGAATTTCAGAGGATTCTTTTTTATGTTATGCGGATAAAAATATTGATGTTATTTCTATGGGAAAACTTACTTCAGAAATTAAATATTTAGATTTTTCACTAAATGTAAAATAAGAACTCGAAAGAGTTCTTATTTTTTAATGAATTGCTATAATAATTTTTTCTTAATGAATTTTGAAATTTGATTAAGATTATTAAGTTTCATTCTAAAAAACCCATTATACGTAAATTTTACATCAACAAACAATTTATTTGCTTTTTTGTTGATATAATTCTATTGATTAAGTGTTTACTTTATTTATGGAGGTTTTACTGTGGTGGTGGATAAAAAAAGGGTAATATATGTTGATGAAGAAAAATGTGTTAATTGTCACGTATGTATTCAGGTTTGTCCCGTTAAAATGTGTAATGATGGTTCTGGTGATGTTGTTGAATATGATCACAATAAGTGTATTGGTTGTGGTGCTTGTGTTAAAGAATGTTCTCATGATGCGAGAAAGATTATAGATGATTTTGATTTGTTTTTATCAAATGTTAAAAAGAAAAATTTTGTTGCTGTTGTTGCTCCTGCGATTGCTGCTAATGAATATGATTATTTAAGGTTTAATGGTTTTTTAAAGAGTTTAGGGGTTAAGGCTGTTTTTGATGTTAGTTTTGGTGCTGAATTAGCTGTTAAAAGTTATGTCGAACATTTAAAAACAAATCCTAAGATGGTTATTGCTCAACCATGTCCTTCTATTGTTTCATATATTCAAATTTACAGACCTAATTTGATTAAATATCTTGCTCCTGTTGATAGTCCTTTGATGCATACTGTGAAGATGATTAAAAATTTTTATAATGAGTTTAAAGATTATGAGATATTGTTCGTTTCTCCTTGTATTGCTAAAAAGATTGAATTTGAGGAAGTTTTCCCGAGTGGTTACAACGTTACTTTCAGGAGTTTTGAAGATTATATTAAAAAGAATAGAATCAATTTAAGTAATTATGAAAAGTGTGATTACGAGGGTGAAAAAGCTGAAAGGGCTGTTCTTTTTTCTACTCCTGGCGGGTTATTAAAAACGGCTGAAAGGTTTGTTGAAAATATAAGCGATTCTGCTAAAAAGATTGAAGGACATATTGTTTATGAGTATTTAGATAATTTAGAAAAAGATATTGAAAGGGGTTTTAATCCTTTAATTCTTGATTGTTTGAATTGTGATAAAGGGTGTAATGGTGGGCCTGGTACTTCTAATGTAGAAAAGTCTGTTCAGGAATTAGAATACAGGGTAAATAAAAGAAAAGAAGAAACTGTTAACAATCATTCTTTAAAAGGTTTTAATTCTAAAAAGAATACGATTAAAAAAATTAATCAAAAGATTGAAAAATTTTGGGATAAATCTTTATATACAAGAAAATACGTTAATCTTGAAAAATATAATGATATAAAAATTCCATCTCAATTGCAAATAAATGAGATTTATGTTGATTTGAAAAAATCTGGCGAAAAAGATATTTTGAATTGTGCTGCTTGTGGTTATAATTCATGTGAAAAAATGGCTACTGCTATTTTTAACGGGCTTAACAAAAATGAAAATTGTTTCTTATACGAAAAAAAATGTACTGTTGAGGAAAAAGAAATAATTAATCAAAAAAATATTGAGTTGCAAAAAATGTTTGAAAATGAAAAAAGGTTTTTAAATGAAAAAGAGGAATGGAAAAGAAAAGAAGAAGCTCAAAAGATTCTCACTTATTCTCTTGAACAGATGAAAAATGAAAGTAATTCAATTTCTAATATGATGGAAAAGTTAACTGTTATGTCTGAAGATCAGCTTGAAATTTTGAAAAAATTGTCTGAAGAAATTAATGAAACTGCCAATACTACTAACAATCTTGATGATATTGTTTCAACTATTGCAGGTATTGCACAACAAACAAATTTACTTGCTCTCAATGCTGCAATAGAGGCCGCAAGGGCTGGAGAGGCTGGAAAGGGTTTTGCTGTTGTTGCTGATGAAATAAGAAAATTAGCAGATTCTACAAAGATTGAGGTTGAGAAAATTACTCCTATCGCTAAAAATATTCAGGATATTTCTCATTCAACTGAAGAAAAATCAAGAAATATTTTAGATAATTTTAAACGTACTACAGAATTTACGAATCAGGTTATGGCTTCTACTGAAGAGATTACTGCTGCAACTGGTGAAATTGCAAATCAGGCAGAAAAATTAATTGAATAATTTTAAAAAGCTCTAATTTTAGAGCTTTTTATTTTTGTGTTGACAAAGTAAAAAAAAAATGGTAACATAACAGTGTTATGTAACGGAGGTTGATTTTATGATTAAAGAAATGAATGCGAGAGAAAAAATAATTTATTTTGCTAAGAAGGAATTTTTACTTTATGGGTTTAAAGATGCGTCACTTAGACATATTGCTAGTGCCGCTGATTTGACGACTGGTGCTATTTATACTTATTTTAAAAATAAAGATGATTTGTTTGAAGCTATAGTAAATCCTGTTTGTGAAGAAGTTGAAAGGATGTTTTCAAAAATAAGTGAATCATATTACAATAGTGAAGGTATTGTAAGTGATATCATTCTTGAAAAATCGCTCGAAGATTTTAAGTATATTTATAATTATATTTATAGCAATTTTGATGTTTTTAAAATTTTAGTTTCGGGTTGTAATGGTTCTTCAAAGTCTGATTTCGTTCACAATATTGTTGATCTTGAAGTAAAACATACTATAGCATATTTGGATAAAATGGGAATAAATATTGAGGAAAATCCTAAAATTAACAGTACGATAATTCATACTATTTCAGAGAGTTATATTAATGCTATTCTTGAGCCTATTCGGCATAATTTGAGTTATGATAAGGCTATTGAAAATTTAGATTTTCTAGTTATTTTTTATACTGGTGGTTGGAAGAGTATTTTTTGTGAATTGCTAAATCAAAAAAAATATGTTTAAACACATATTTTTTTTACATAATTTTAGACGAAGCTAATTTTTTTAGCGATAATTTAAATTATTTAACTTTTAAAATAAAGTTAGCATAAACAAATTTTAAATGAAATTTGTATATTAATAAAAAATCTTTAAAATGGGGGTATCCTAATGAACACTTTGTTAAGGCTTCAAGCTTACATGACTGGAAGAAAAGCTCTTCTTCCTGCTTCGTTGATTTTATCTGCTGTTAGTTCGATTTTTGGAATGATTCCATATATTCTTATTTGGTTTATCATTCGTGAATTATTTGCTTCTGGTTCTGATTTTTCTTCTGGCAGTATTACTTTTTATGGTTGGTTAGCTGTTGTAACAGCTATTTTAAGTGTTTTGTTATATTTTTCTGCTTTGGCTTTATCTCATTTAGCTGCTTTTAGAGCTGAAATAAATATGAGAAAGTTTACTATGCAAAAGGTTATTAATATGCCTCTTGGTTTTTTTAATGATAATGCTACTGGAAAAATACGAAAAATTATTGATGATAATGCTGGTATCACTCATAGTTTTTTAGCTCATCAAATGCCTGATCTTGCTTCAACTATTTTGATGCCTTTAACTGTATTAGTTTTGATTTTTGTTTTTGATTGGCGGCTTGGGTTTGCTTGTTTAGTTCCTGTTATTTTTTCTATGATTCTTATGACTTCTATGACTAGCAAAAAGGGTAAGGATTTTATGAATAAGTATATGACGTCTCTCGAAAATATGAATACAGAAGCTGTTGAATATGTGAGGGGTATTCCTGTTGTTAAAGTTTTTCAGCAGACTGTTTTTTCTTTTAAAAATTTTCATAATAGTATTTTAAATTACAAAAAAATGGTTTCTGCGTATACAAAAATGTGGCAAATTCCTATGTCTTTATATACTGTAATAATTAATAGTTTTGTTTTTTTATTAGTTCCTGTCGCTATTCTTTTAATAAATCATACTGGAGATTATGCTTTAACTATTTTGAATCTTTTTCTATATATTCTTATTACTCCTATTTTATCTCAAAGTATTATGAGGAGTATGTATTTGAATCAAGCTTTGGGTCAAGCTGGTGAAGCTGTTAATCGTCTTGAAAATCTCACTGATGTTGATGTTTTGTCTGTTCCTTCTAATCCTAAGCCTATAAAAAATTATAATGTTAGCTTTAAGAATGTGTCTTTTAGTTATCCTAAAGCTAATAAAAAAGCTATAGACAATTTAAGTTTTGATATTCCTGAAGGAAAAACTATTGCATTAGTAGGTGCTTCTGGTAGTGGTAAAACGACTATTGCTAGATTGATTCCAAGATTTTGGGATGTTAATGAGGGTAGTGTTTTTATTGGGGAGGCTAATGTGAAAGATATTGAATCAAAAGAGCTTATGAATAATATTTCTTTTGTTTTTCAAAACACTCGTCTTTTCAAAATTTCATTGCTCGATAATATAAAGTATGGAAAGCCTTCGGCTTCTCTTGATGAGGTTAATCGTGCTGTTGATATGGCTCAATGCCGCGAGATTATTGATAGGCTTCCTGATGGTTTGAATACTAAAATTGGTACTGAGGGCACTTATTTATCCGGCGGAGAACAACAAAGAATTGTTTTAGCTAGAGCTATTTTAAAGGATGCTCCTATTGTTATACTTGACGAGGCTACTGCTTTTACCGATCCGGAAAATGAACATTTGATTCAACAGGCTTTTAAAAAATTGACTGTTGGCAAGACTGTTCTTATGATTGCTCATCGTTTAACGAGCGTTACTTCTGCTGATAATATTTTGGTTATTAATGAAGGTAAGGTTCTTGAACAAGGTTCTCATGATGAGTTATTAAAAAAACAGGGTACTTATTCAAATATGTGGAATGAATATCAAAAATCAGTGAATTGGACTATCTGGAAAGGAGTAGAAAATGTTTAAAATTATTCAGAAAAGGTTCGCGTTGTCTTCAAAAGGGGCTAAAGATTTTTTAAAAGGTGTATTTTTTACGACTATATTAGATATTTCTTTAATGTTTCCTGCTGCATTTATGTTTTATTTTTTAAATGAGTATATGCATAAAATTTTTGATTCGTCTCATATAATTTCTAACGGTTTATGGTATTATATTCTTCTCGGAATAGCTGTTATGGCTGTTATGTTTATTATTTCTTTGTTTCAATACAAGAGTACTTTTACTACTGTTTATGATGAGAGTGCTAATCGCAGAATTTCTTTAGCGGAAAAGCTTAGAAGGCTTCCTCTCGCTTTTTTTGGCGAAAAGAATCTTTCGGATTTAACTTCAACTATTATGGAGGATTGTACTGATTTAGAGCATACTTTTTCTCATGCTGTTCCACAGTTGTTTGCTTCAATTGCGAGTATTCTTCTCATGGGTTTAGGTTTGTTTATTTATAATTGGCAACTTTCTCTTGCTTTGTTTTGGGTTGTTCCAATTGCTTTTGGGATTATATTTTTTTCTAAAAGAATTCAGAATAAAGAGTTTAATTCTGGTTATCGTATAAAGCGTAATGTTAGTGAGCAGATTCAAGAGGGTTTGGAAACTATTCAGGAAATTAAATCTTATAATAGAGAAGATTTGTATATTAAAAATTTAAACAAGGTTATTGATTCTTATGAGAAACAATTGGTTCGTGGTGAATTGATGGTTGGCGGTTTTGTAAATACTGCTCAAAGTTTTTTAAAGCTTGGTTTAGCATCCGTTATTATTGTTGGAGCTAATTTGATTTTATCTGGTAGTATCGATATATTTACTTATCTTATTTTTTTAATGATTGCTTCTCGTATTTATGCTCCTGTAAGTGAAGTGTTTAATAATCTTGCTGCTCTTTTTTATCTTGATGTGCGTATTAATCGTATGAATGAAATGGAGGCTCTACCAATTCAAAAGGGTTCTACTAATTTTAACCCAGATAATTATGATATCGTTTTTGAAAATGTTAATTTTTCTTATGAAGAAAAAAAACAGGTTGTAAAAAATATTTCTTTTACTGCAAAGCAGGGAGAGATTACTGCTTTGGTAGGGGCTTCTGGTAGCGGAAAAAGCACTTCTGCAAAACTCGCTGCTCGTTTTTGGGATGTAACTAAAGGTAGAATTCTTTTAGGTGGTTATGAGATTAAAAATATAGATCCTGAAACTCTTTTAAAAAATTATGCTGTTGTTTTTCAAGATGTTGTTTTGTTTAATGCTAGTATAATGGACAATATTCGTGTTGGCAAACATGGTGCTACTGATGAAGAAGTAATAAATGCTGCAAAAATTGCTCAATGCGATGATTTTGTTTCTAAAATGTCTAATGGTTATAACACTATTATTGGCGAAAATGGTGAGACTTTATCTGGTGGGGAACGTCAGCGTATTTCTATTGCAAGAGCTATGTTGAAAGATGCTCCTATTATACTTCTTGATGAGGCTACTGCTTCGCTTGATGTGGAAAGTGAAACAAAAATTCAATTGGCTATTTCTGAATTAATTCGTGATAAAACTGTATTAATTATTGCTCATCGTATGCGTACTGTTGTAAATGCTGATAAAATAATTGTTTTAGATGAAGGGAATATTGCTGAAGAGGGTACTCACGATAAATTGATTACTCAAGATGGCCCTTATTCAAAGATGTGGCGTATTCAAAAAGAAAGTTTGGGTTGGACTATTTAAAATAATTTAAATTTATGATGGAGGTGTTTTTTTATGGGGATTAAAAAACTACAGACTAAAGATTTTATAACTGTAGGAATTTTTACTGCTATTTATTTTGTTATATTTTTTGCTTTAGGAATGCTTGGTTATATACCTATTTTGTTTGTTTTATTGCCTTTATTGCTCCCAATAATTTGTGGGATTCCTTTTATGCTTTTTCTCACAAAAGTTAAAGCTTTTGGGATGGTAACGATTATGGGCACTATTCTTGGTGCTCTTATGCTCATAACTGGTCATACTTTTGTTCCTTTAATAGTTGGTTTTTCTGTCGGGTTATTAAGTGATTTAATTTTTATGCTTGGTAATTATCAGAGCAAAAAGCTTTCTGTTATCGGCTATACTGTTTTTAGTTTTTGGATTCTTGGTATGTTACTTCCTTTTTTTATTATGAAAGATTCTTTTGAAAGAATGATGCTCGATAGTATGGGTGTTGAATATACAAATGCTGTTTTTAATCTTTTCGATAAGGTTGCATGGACAT
The DNA here is from genome assembly GCA_964478535.1 of uncultured Thermotogaceae bacterium. GTDB lineage: Bacteria > Thermotogota > Thermotogae > Petrotogales > Petrotogaceae > CAYZNB01. Next base: position 12,791 of record CAYZNB010000021.1, on the reverse strand, counting down.
TTCCTATTATGGTTATTATTGGTGGTTTAATAGGTGCTTTTCTCGGTTTATCTATGTTGAAAAAACACTTCAAGAAAGCCGGAATAGCTTAAAATTAGAAAGGGGTTGAACCATGAAAGCTAACTACTTTCAATTTGTTTCACAAAAAAATTTTGTTAAGCTTGATCCACGTACTAAAATATTTGTTTTATTAATAATTAATGTTTCGGCTTTTGCTATTAGTGAATGGTATGTTTTGGCATTAGCCGCAACTGTTCCTCTTTCTTTATTGATTTTAAGTAAACGTTTTAAGATTACCATTTTTTTTACAATTTTTTATGCTTTTTCTTTAATGAGTTATGTTTTTTTCATTGATACAAAATTTGCTGCAATAAATATTATTTCTGCAATGCTTGCTGGTGTTATATGTCGAATGGGGCCTGGTCTTTTGATGGGATATTATTTGCTAAGTTCTACAACTGTTAGCGAATTTGTCGCTTCTATGGAAAAGATGCGACTTCCAAAAGCATTGATTATTCCACTTTCTGTGATGTTTAGGTTTTTCCCAACTATTAAAGAGGAATCTTCTTCTATAAATGATGCTATGAAGATGCGTGGAATCAGATTTGGTAAATCAAAAGGTAGTTTTTTTGCTATTTTAGAATATAGACTTATTCCGCTTTTTATTTCGTGTATAAAAATAGGTGAAGATCTTTCTTGTTCTGCTCTTACAAGGGGTCTTAGTAGTCCAGTGAAAAGAACTAACGTGTGTGAAATTGGTTTTGGAGTTATTGATTTTATTTATTTATTGTTTACATCTTTTGTGTTGATTCTTTTTTTAATTTCAAAAGGGGGTTAAACTCATGATAAAATTAAACCACATTACTTTTCAATATGAAAGCGGAATTCAAAACAATGGTCTTTCCGATCTCAGTTTGTTTGTAAAAAGTGGTGAGGTTGTTTTACTTTGCGGGGAATCTGGTTGCGGTAAAACTACTTTGACTCGTATTATAAATGGTTTGATTCCTCATTTTTATAATGGAAAACTTTCGGGAGAGGTTATTGTTAACGAAAAAAATATTACTGAAATTCCTTTACATGAAATTGCAAAGCATGTGGGAAGTGTTTTTCAGAATCCTCGTTCACAGTTTTATTGTATGGATACAACTTCTGAAATTGCTTTTGGGTGTGAAAATCAGGGGATTCCTATAGATAACATTAATAAGCGTATTGAATTAACTGCTTCTCAATTAAGTATTCAAGATTTAATGAATAGAAATATTTTTAATTTATCTGGTGGAGAAAAGCAAAAAATTGCTTGTGGTTCTGTAAATGCCGCTTTTCCAGAGGTTATAGTTCTTGATGAGCCTTCATCAAATCTTGATCCTGATTCAACAGAAAATTTGGGTAAAATAATTTCACACTGGAAAAATGATGGTAAAACCATACTAATAGCTGAACATAGAATTCATTATTTAAAAGATATTGCTGATCGTATAGTTTTTATGCGTGATGGAAAAATAGAAAAAATATTTTCGATTTCTGATTTTAAGAAACTTAAAGAGTATGAAATAAAAAGTATGGGCCTTAGACCTCTTTCTCTTGATGCTTTATATCCAGAATATGTTAGTAACGAGCATTCTTCAGAAAAAATTGAGTTATTTGATTTTCATTTTTCTTATAAAAATGGTTTAAATGCTTTAAGTATAGATCAAATTGATTTCCCTAAGGGTCATATTATAGGGGTATTTGGAAAAAATGGGGCTGGCAAATCTACTTTTGCAAGGTGTCTTTGTGGTTTAAATAAAAAGTTCAAAGGAAAAATAAAAATAGGAAACAAGGTTTACAAAAATAAACAGTTTCTGGAAAATGCTTATATGGTTATGCAAGATGTTAATCATCAATTGTTTACTGAAACTGTTCTTGATGAAGTTCTTTTGAGTATGGAAGTAAAAGATGAGATAAAAGCAAAAAGTATTCTTGAAAGTTTAAATTTGCTTCATATGGAGGATTTGCATCCTATGTCGCTTTCAGGTGGTCAAAAACAGCGTGTTGCAATTGCAAGTGCTGTTGCTTCAGAGCGTGAAATAATAATTTTTGATGAGCCGACAAGTGGTCTTGATTTAAAACATATGATTCAAGTATCAAAAAATTTAAAATATTTAAAAGATATTGGAAAAACTATTATTATAATTACTCATGATTTAGAGTTTATTTTAAAGACTTGCGATTATTTCGTTCATCTTAAAAATGGTAAGGTTTGTAAAGAAAATTTTCTTGATGATTTTTCAATTAATTATTTGTCTAGTTTTTTCTCTTGTAATAATAAAAATGATATTGTTAGTATTAATTGAAAAAATATAGTGTAGTTTATAAGAATAACAGTTATAACAGTCAGGCTGAACATTGCACGGCGTTACTGCACTAGCAATAACTTCGTTATTTTTATTGACAAAATTGAAATTTGATATATCCGGTTTTTAGTTTTTGATTTTTGGTTTCATGTTTTTGCTTTTGATTTTTGATTTTTCTTTTGATTTTGATTTTGGCTTCATGTTTTTTGTTTTTGATTTCGATTTTTGTTTTCGATTCTGTTTTTTTGCTTTATGTTCTAATGTTCTAATGTTCTAATGTAGTGTAACAGCCCCGCTGAACTCTGCACGGCGTTACTGCACTGGCAATAACTTCGATATTTTTATTGACAGAATCAAAATTCGTTATATCCAGTTTTTGATTTTTGATTTTTCTTTTGATTTTGATTTTGGCTTCATGTTTTTATGTTTTTGCTTTCGATTCTGTTTTTTTGCTTTTATGTTCTAATTTTTTAATGTAGTGTAGAACTTTGTCGGCGTTACTGCACTGGCAATAATATTTGCATATATAAGAATATGTTCGGATTTTCTTTAAATTGTTTAATTATTTTTTATTTTTTTCATTTTTCATTTGTTCCTATTTTACTTTTTTTGCTTTCTATTTTCCATTATTTAGGGGTCAGGCCATGTACGTATTTTACTTTTTTTGCATTCTATTTTTCATTTTTTAGGGGTCAGGCCGTCTTAATTAAAATTTTATTTCTGTAATTCTTTCCAAAACACATGATATAATTTATTAAATTTATTCTTCATTTAACTACAATATTAAAATAATTGTGGGGTGTTTATTCATTTGAAAAGAAAAAATATCAGATTAATTAATTTTGATTATTCCAATCAAGCTTCTTATTTTATTACATTATGCGAAAAAAAATTAAAAAAATATTTTTGGCAAAATTATTCATAATTAAATACATTTAAATGATATTGGAAGAATTTTAGAATTCAAGTTAAAAGAACTTCCTGAAATATTTGATTTTATTGAAATAGATACATATATTATAATGCCAAATCATATACATTTAATAATCAATTTATATGAAGAACATAATTCAAAAAATATAGCATTAGCCAAAATAATTGGATATTATAAATCCTCAGTTACAAAAGATATTATGAAAAAATTTAATATTGAAAGTTTCTGGCAAAAAAGATTTTTTGATCATATTATACGTAATGAAATCAGTTTAAATAAAATTAGAGAATATATTGAAAATAATCCTAAAAATTGGAATTTAGACGAATATTTTGATTAATAAATCATTTTAAAATTAGTCTGAATTCTAAAAATTAAAATATTCAAAACATACAGATTATGATAAAGATAAAAACGGTTTTATGTTTTTCCTGATTTTATTTATTAATTACAAATGTTATCATTAGTGCTGTAACGCCGTGCACAAAACGCGTGGCTGTTACACTACATTAAAAGCTTATTTAATGTAGTGTTTTTTGCTAAACGCTTATAAAAATAACCCTTACTTTAGTAAGGGTTATTTTTATAGATTGTATATTATTTGAAATGATTTTTCGACTTGACTTTACCCTTAGGGGAAAGTGTAGAATATAGATAAGCTATAAAATGTTTTCTGAAGGAGGAGAATTTATGTTATCTATTGGTGAATTTTCAAACATATGTAAAGTTTCTACAAAAACACTTCGCTATTATGCTAAGATAGGTCTAATCATTCCTGATAAAATTGATTCTGAAAACGGGTATAGGTATTATTCTATAGATCAATTGGAAACTATGCTATTTATAAATCGTTTAAAATCATATAATTTTTCTTTAGAAGAAATTAAGATGATTCTTAATTCTGAAGAATCTCGGGATAAAATACTTTATTTGGAACTTCTCAGAAAAAAAACATATATTGAAAATCAAATAAATAATTTAAATAATAATTTAGCTCAATTAAATGAAGATATTTTTAATTTAAAACATGATAAGTCAATTATGTCATATATGGAAAATATTGATGTTCAACTTGTTGAAGTTCCTGCGATGAATATTCTATCTATTCGAAAAATGGTTCATCAAAATGATATTGCCGATGAATATGAAAATTGTTTTAGTAAATTGATTAAAAGAATTCAAAATGATAGTTTAACTATAATTTCTCCTCCTATGGTGCTTTTTCACAACGATGAGTTCAGTTCATTTGGTCTAGATATTGAATTTGCAATTCCTATAAAAGAGAGTATTACAGGCACAAGATTTTTCCACCCTGATCTTTGTTTAAAAACGGTTCTATATGGATCTTATTCTAATTTAACTTCTGTGTACACTAAACATCGTAAATGGAGTGAGAAAAATGGTTATGAATCTAATAATGCTCTTTTCGAAATTTATGTAACTGCCCCTTCTCAAGTTTCAAACGAAAATGAGCTTATAACAGAAATTTATTATCCTGTTAGAAAAAAGATATAAATATATAGGAGGTTTAATATGCTTAAAGTATTAGATGAAGCTATTAAAAATAATTTTTGCAATATTGCTGGTGTTGTTGTGTTAAAAAATAATGAAAAAGTATATGAAAATTATTTTAATGAATGTAATGCTAATAACAGGGTTCATGTTTATTCAGTTACTAAGAGTGTTATTTCTATATTGTTGGGAATTGCTATTGATAAAGGTTATATAAAAGGTATAAATGAAAAAATTTTAAATTTTTTTCCAGATTATGTAGTTAAAAAAAATGAAAAGTTAATTCAAAGTGTTACAATTAAAGATTTGATTACAATGACTGTTCCTTATAAGTATAAGTTTGCTCCTTATACTTATATTAAGTATTTTATGAGTGATGATTGGATAAATTTTTCTCTTAATTTAATAGGAGGAAAAAGCCGAATAGGTGATTTTAAGTATGCTCCTCTAGTTGGTCCTGATATTTTATCTGGTATTCTTGTAAATTCAACTGGACAATCTGTACTTAATTTTGCATCTGAAAATTTATTTTTACCGTTAGGTATTAATGTAGATAAAAATATAATTTTTCATAGTGCTAAAGAACAACGTGAGTTTAATAAGTCTAAAAGTATTAGTGGGTGGGTTTCTGATTCTAAAGGGATAAATTCTGCTGGTTGGGGACTTACTTTATCTCCTATAGATATGGCAAAGATAGGACAATTATATTTAAATGGAGGGTTAAATAATAATAATCAAATTGTTTCAAACCAATGGGTTAACGATAGTACAAGGGAACATAGTAGATGGAATAAGTTTAATCTTTCGTATGGTTATTTATGGTGGATAATTGATGATAAAGAAAAATCTTGTGCCGCTATGGGAGATGGTGGAAATATAATTTATTTCAATTCAAAGAAAAAAATGGTCGTTTCTATTGCTTCTTTTTTTATTCAAAATGCAAAAGATAGAATAGATTTTATTAAAAATAACATCGAACCTATATTCGATAAATAATTAAAAAAAACACTTACTAAAGTAAGTGTTTTTTTATGGTGGAGATGGCGGGAATCGAACCCGCGTCCGAAAATACCCTGATCCGACTTCTCCGAGCGCAGCTTGAAATAAAATTTCGAATTCCTTTACCTTTCAAGCACAGTGTCAGAATTCTATCCCTCTTATTTTCCGATTATATTAGAGAGAAGTCATATAATCGTAAGAGCCCTGATAATTACGCCCGAACTACTCCTTGAGGCTCAACAAAGAATAGTGGACGGTTGCGCTTAATTAGGCAGCAACAGGTAAATAATTTTCGTTTGCATTTATTGCAAGTTTCGCTTTTTAACGAGGTTGCGAATCCCCGGCTCGCTTCCCGCAACAGGATACTCCCGTCGAAACCAGTCATCCCCTTTTAAGGGATACGTAGTATTTTAACATAATTAGTTTTTTTTGTCAAATTTTCTGGGAGTTTTCTATTTGCCATTGTATTTTTTCTGCTATTTCTAAATTCTTTTCTTTTAAATATGGTACTAACGAAAGGTCTGATAATAATACTTTCAAGATTGAGTCTAACACGAATACTTTTATTGATTTGTTTGTTGATGCTTCATATTTCTTTATGAGTATATCGACTACTTTTTCTGATGGGGCGTGTGTTATTGCCATTATTCCTATTTCTTCAAGTTCGCCTTCGTCTTCAATAAATGTTTCGAGTATGTTTAAGTATTTTTCATCTTTGCTAAGTTTAAAAAGGTTTTCTATTATTAGTGGAAATGCTCTTTCATCGTTATACATGTTCAACATTCTTTCTAAATAAGGTAAAATTTCTTTGCATTGATAATCTGATAAAACTTCCGAAAGATACAGCAAAACAACGTCATCTTCATTGTTAGAAGCAAATCTTTTTTTAAATTCTTCAAAAACATAATCTTTTGCTTCCGGGCCGAATGAGGTCAGGACTTCACTTGCGAGTTCCCTCATTTCTGGGTCTTCGTCTTCAATTAATTCTATTAAGTTTGGTATTGCTTCTATTCCTTTTTCAATTATTATTTTCTCTATTAGTTCATCTCTGTCAAACATGATGAAATCATCTCCTATCAATAAACGATATCTCCGTACATTTCTTTTATTTCTTTTTCTTTTTCTTCTCTACTTAATTCTATTATACCAGAAAATGTTTCGTTTTTATCATCATTTTTTATAATTTTAAAGTGTTTTTTGCTTATGTTTGCAACTTGAGGCATATGGGTTATAACTATAATTTGCTTTTTTTCTGATAATTCTTCAATTTTTCTTGCTACAACGTCCGCCATTCTTGGTCCTACTCCGGAATCTATTTCGTCAAATAATACTGTGTCTATGGCATGTTTTATTCCCAATACTGTTTCTATTGCTAATAGTATTCTTGACATTTCACCGCCTGATGCTATTTTTGATAATGCCATAAAATCACTTTGCGGGTTTGTTTTTAACAAAAAGTTTATTTTATGATGTGATGATTTGTCTGGTTCTTTAAGTTTTTCAAAATAAAAGTCTATTTTAGCATTGCTCATATTGAGATCTATTAAATTTTGTTCTACTTGTTCTTTTATTTCGTATAAATATTTTTTTGAGGTTTCTATAATTTTATCACTTTCGGTTTCAAGTGATTTTCTCATTTTTTGAATTTGTGGGTCTATTTCGTCTATTATTTCTTTTATTGAATATAGTTCTTCTAATTCTTTTTTCATTTTTTCATATCTTTCAATTACGTCTTCAAGTGTAGGGCCATATTTTCTTTTTAAACTTAAAATTTTATTTAGTCTTTCGGTTACTCTTTCTAGTTCATCAGGATCAACGTCAAGTTCTTCAAGTTTACTTTCAAGTGTTTCGTATAAATCGCTTATTTGATCTTGAATAGAGATTATCGTATCGTATTCATTTTTAAAACCGTAATCGTTCAGTTTTGATATGTTGTGTGCAATGTTTCCTATCATTTCATCAAGGTTGAATTCGTTTTCTTTCATTATGTTTAATGATTCAAATATGCTATTTCTTATTGTTTCCATGTTATTTAATGCTTTAAATTTTTCGCTTAATTCTTCATCTTCACCTAATTCGGGTTCAATTTCTGTGATTTCTTTTGTTTGATATTCTATTAAGTCTATTTTTCTGTATAGTTCGGATATGTTTGATGGGATTTTGTTTCTTTTTTCCCTTAGTTTCTTGTATTCAACAAATAATTCATCGTATTTTTTAAACAAATCTTTATTATCTTCTCTTATAATATTGTGTATCATCATGTTTTGATATTTTTCGTCTCGTAGCATTACGTTTGAATCTTGAGAATGTAATTCTATTAAATATCCTCCGATATTTTGTATCACTTCTTTTGGTACTATTATGTTGTTAACTCTAAAAAATGCTCTTTTTTCTGTGTATGTTGAGGAAATAATAATTTCTTGACTTTTTCCTATGTCAATAAATTTGTCTATTATACTTTTTAAATTTGGTTCAACATAAAAACACGCGGAGATGCTGCCGGTTCCATTCCTTATTTCTTGTGGTATTTGCCCTGTTAAAAAGCAATTTAATGCTTTTATAAACATCGATTTTCCTGTTCCTGATTCTCCTGTAATAATGTTTAAAGTTTCATCAAAATCAACGTTTGCATTTTTAAATAATCCAAAATTTTGTAAGGATAGTGAAAGTATCAACTTTTTTCCACCTCATCTTCGTTTTTATTAAATTATACCATTTTATTTTAATTCTTCAAATAGTATTTTTTAACGATTTTTCTTTGAGATTTAAATATTTTAGTGTTATAATTATTGTGGTTATTTATTAGTAAGCAAAAAGGTTCATATATTTTTTGCGAGGTGATATATTATGTCAAAGATTTTATTAAAAAATGGGTATGTTTTAATTACTTCTGATTCTCAGGTTGAAAAATTAGATATTTTTATAGATAATGGTGAGATTAAAGAGATTTTTAAGAATGGTGATTTACCTGATTTTATTCTTTTGGATAAGGATGTATTTGTTTATGATTTATCTAATAAATTGATTACTCCTGGTCTTATAAATACTCATACTCATGTTGCTATGAGTCATTTTAAAAGTATGGCAGATGATTTGAGTTTTAAAGAGTGGTTATATGATTCGATGCTTCCGAGAGAGGATTTGCTAAAGACTGAGTATATTTATAATGCATCATTTTTATCTATGCTTGAGATGATTTCAAATGGTATTACTTGTTTTGCTGATATGTTTATGTTTGTTGATGAAACTGCAAAAGCGGTTGTAAATAGTGGTATGAGAGCTTATTTGTCTAGAGGTCTTGCTTTTGATACTCCGGAGGGTTGGAAAAGAAGAATTGATGAAAATTTAGCTTCTTATGAAAAATATAATGGTTATGATAATAGAATTTATATAGGGTTTGGTCCTCATGCTCCTTATACTGTAGATTTAGAGCATTTGAAAGAGGTTGGACTTCTTGCAAAAAAATTAGATTCGCATATTCAGATTCATCTTTTAGAGGCTGCTTGGGAAAAGTCTCAATATAGTTTAAAAGATATTGAAAATACTGGATTGTTTGCTAATCCTACTATTGCTGCTCATTGTGTTAATTTAGATGAAGATGATATAAAGGTGTTGTCTGTTAACAGGGTTAATGTTTCTCATAATCCTTGTAGTAATTTAAAACTTGGAAATGGTGCTGCTCCTATCGTTGATCTTTTAAAGCATAATATTAATGTGACTTTAGGAACTGATGGTTCTGCAAGTAATAATTCTCTTGATATTATGAAAGAGATGTATGTTGCTGGAATTACTCAAAAATCAAAATATTCTCCTGAGTCTATAAAAACTGTGGATTTATTGAGAATGGTGTGGGATAATGCGGCGTTCGCTTTAAATGAAAAGATTGGAAGGATAGAAAAGGATTACAAAGCTGATTTAACTGTTTTTGATTTGAATTGTCCTGAATTTTTTCCTTTTGATTTTAATCGTTTAAAATCACATCTTGTTTATTCGGCTTCTTCTAAAAATGTTTGGGCTACGATGATAAATGGTGTTTGGAAATATTATGATAAAAAATTTGTTGATGTGGAGGTGGATAAAATATATGAAAAGTTCCAATTTTATTACGAGAAACTTGAAGATGATTTTAATCGTTTTGATAATGGTTCCGACAATTAGTTTGTTTTCAAAATTTGAAAATTATATTTTATTTAGTCCTGAGGGTTATGAGGTAACTGTTAGAGAGACTCAACAAGAGGGTAATGTTTTTGATTATCCGATTGAAAGAAAGAGTACAAATATTTTTTTGCAGCTTGAAAAGAATAATTATGTTTACAAGACTCATATAGTAAAATTTGATAGATTGCGTGATTTACAAACTTTTTGGTACAGTTTCGTTTCACATCATTCTTCTGCTCTTAACTCGGCTATAACTGCTATTCCTCTTTTATATGGTGAATTTAACACTTTAACTGATGATGATTTAATTTTAAGTTGTTGGTATGATGGTATTTCAAGGGTGTTTTATGTGATTGAGGGTAGAGAAAAGGGTGTAGTCGATGATTTAAAGTTTAGATTAAAAAGGTTTAATTAGGCGTTTATTGATGCTTTATAACAGATTGAGTTCTTTTTTAAAAGAAAAATATGGAGAAAAGATTCAAAGGCTTCCTATAAATGCTGGGTTCACTTGCCCTAACAAAACGGGTGATAAGGGAACTGCGGGTTGTATTTACTGCGAAACTAGTGGAAGTGGTTTTGCAGCTGTTGAATCTCATGTTCCTATTGAAGAGCAGATAAGAGTTATGATTAAAAGGTATGAAAATGTTGCAAAAAAGTTTATGGCGTATTTTCAGGCTAACACAAATACTTTTGCTCCTGTTCATGTATTGAAGAGTTTATATGATCAATCTTTATGTGATGACCGTATAGAAATTCTTGATATTTCTACAAGGCCTGATTGTGTTAACGAAGATATTCTTGATTTGATTGCTTCTTATTTAAAAAAAGTTGATGTGTATCTTGAGTTTGGTGTTGAAAGTACAAATACTCAAACTTTAAAGTTTATGAATAGGGGTCATTATTTATCTGATGTAATTAAATCTGTTTTAATGGCTAAAAAGAAACGTATTGAGGTTATTCTTCATTTCATTCTTGATTTTCCAACTGATTCTATAGATGATGTTATAGAGATGGCTAAATTTTGTAATGTTTTGAATGTTGATGGCGTAAAATTGCATTCTTTATATATAGCGGAAAATTCACAGCTTGGTTTGTTGTATAAGGAGAATTTGTTTTCTCCTTTGTCTATGGAAGAATATATTGAAAGAACTGTAACTTTTTTACAGTATTTATCTCCTAAAGTTGTTATTCATAGGATGGTTGCAGAACCTCCTCATAAGGGTACTTTACATGGTAACTGGGGAATTTCAAAAGCTAAATTGCTTCATTTGATTGAGTTAGAAATGAAAAAAAATAATAGATTTCAAGGTCAATTTTATAAAAAGTAAGTCAAACGGTCGCAGATGGTTTTTAATCATTTGAGGAAAGTCCAGACTCTTAGGGCAGGACGCCGGTTTAAACATCGGGAGGAGTGATCCTCGGTAAGGGTCATAGAAAATTAGACCGCCTCGAAAAAGGCAAGGATGGAAAGGTGAGGTAAGAGCTCACCAGCGTTAGAGTAATCTAGCGGCTCGATAACCCCCGTCTTGAGCAAGGTCAAATAGTGAAGAGAACATAATCGGCCCGGTTAGTGAGTTTAGACTCTGCTTCACAGGTGGACCGCTTAGATAGATGACCGTTCTTAGACAGAATCTGGCTTATGACTTACTTTTTATTTATTGTTTGTATAAAAAAATAGGCTTATTCATTAGTGAATGCCTATTTTTTAATTTTTATCTTTTTTTTATAGTTAAATTATCAGAATTATAGATAAATATGTTAAATATAAAAAGACGAATATGACTCCTTCCCATCGTTCTATTTTTCTTCCTTTTCCTGTAAATACAAATATTAACAATAGTATACTTGCTATTATATTTACTATCATATCAAAATTTATCATTCCGCTTAAAGTAATGGGGTTTATAAATGCTGATATTCCGAGAATTAAAAATATGTTAAAAAGGTTTGAACCTACTATATTTCCAATTGCAATATCTATATTCCTTTTTTTTGCTGCTACTGCAGATGTTGCAAGTTCTGGTAACGATGTTCCTATTGATACTATTGTTAAGGCTATTATTCTTTCTGATATTCCTATGCTTTGTGCAAATTTTATGCCGAAAACAACTATCATTCTTCCGCCTAAAACTAACAGGGCAAATCCTAATAATAAAAATATTATGGATTTAGATGTTGTATATTCTTTTATTTCAATTTCTTCATCTGTTTTTTCTTTTTTCATAAGCTGAAAATTGTATATCATAAATATAACAAAAAAAAGCAATAATAATATCCCATCTATTCTTGTAATCATAGAAAAGACCATTCCGTCTATTATTCTATCATTTGCTAATAATATTACTATTAATGAAGATAATATACAAAGTGGAATTTCAATTTTTACCGTATCTTTTTTTACGGCTATCGGATATATTATAGAGGATATTCCAAGTATCATTAATATATTGAATATATTACTTCCTATTACGTTTCCTAAGACCATTTCCGACTTTCCTGATATTGCTCCAAAAACGTTGACTATTAGTTCAGGTGAAGATGTTCCGAAAGCTACTATTGTAAGTCCTATTACAATGTTTGGGATTTTAAATTTTTTTGCTATTGATGATGCACTGTCGACAAGAAAATTTGCTCCATAAATCAATGGAAAAAATCCCGCTAATAGAAATAAGATGTTTATCATTTTCTCACCTTCGTTTTTTAATTTTAATTTAGTGTAACAGCCACGCTGAACTTTGCACGGCGTTACAGCACTTATGAAAATGTTGGTAAATTGGTTAGGAAAATCGTTAAAACAAGTATTTGTAATTAATTCCCCTCTTGAGGGGTGGCAACCGAAGGTTGACGGGGTGGAC
>CAYZNB010000020.1:25820-28493 GCA_964478535.1 uncultured Thermotogaceae bacterium | reverse complement strand
TAATCCAGCAACACCAAAAGCTTCCGTTCTTAATATTTCCGCATCATGCAAAGACATTTGAAGTGCTTCATATGAATATTTATCGTGCATAAAATGAATAATATTTAAAGCTTTAACATAAACACCTGCTAACCATCTTAACATATTTTGAAGTTTTTCTTTCACTTCATCATAATCTAAATATTCTGATGTTACTGGAGCATATTTAGGAGCAACCTGCTCACCAGAAATTTCATCTACTCCACCATTTATTGCATATAATAATGCTTTTGGCAAATTAACTCTTGCACCAAAAAATTGCATTTGTTTACCTATTTTCATAGGCGATACACAACAAGCAATACCATAATCATCACCAAAATCAGGTCTCATCAAATCATCATTTTCATATTGTAATGCAGATGTATCTATAGAAACTTTCGTACAAAACTTTTTCCAACTTTCCGGTAATCTTTCAGACCACAATATAGTTATATTTGGTTCTGGAGCAGAACCTAAATTATATAATGTGTTTAAAAATCTATAAGAAGTTTTTGTAACTAAACTTCTACCATCTAATCCCATACCACCTATAACTTCTGTAACCCACGTAGGATCTCCCGAAAAAAGCTGATTATATGATTCGGTTCTTAAAAATCTTACTATTCTAAGTTTCATTACAAAATGATCAATAAGTTCTTGGGCGGTTTTTTCATCTATAATACCTTCTTTTAAATCTCTTTGAATATAAACATCTAAAAAAGTAGAAACTCTTCCTAATGACATAGCTGCTCCATTTTGCTCTTTAACTGCTGCAAGATATGCAAAATAAGTCCATTGTACTGCTTCTTGAGCATTTGAAGCAGGTTCAGAAATATCAAAACCATAAAAAGAAGCCATCTTTTTTAAAGCTTTTAAAGCATGAATCTGTTCAGTAAATTCTTCTCTTCTTAAAATTAAATCTTCATCCATATCATATTTATTATATTTTTCAGATAATAAAAATTTTTTTTCTTCAATTAATCTATTTACACCGTATAGAGCAACTCTTCTATAATCTCCTATAATTCTTCCTCTGCCATAAGCATCAGGGATGCCTGTAACTATACCTGATCTTCTACACGCTTTTATTTCATCAGTGTAAGAAGAAAAAACACCATCATTATGAGTTTTTCTATATTTCGTATATATTTTTTCAGTAACTTCATTTAATTTATACCCATACGATTCTAAAGAATCTTTAACCATTCTTAAACCACCATTTGGAAAAATAGCTCTTTTTAAAGGCTTGTCCGTTTGAAGCCCAACAATTTTTTCAAGCTCTTTTTCGATATAACCCGCTTCATAAGTATCTATTTGAGATGGTTCAGTTGTTTCCGCATCATAAATCCCTTTTTCATTTTCAATTTTAAACATTTCAGTCAATTTATCCCATAACTGTTTAGAATTATCTGAAGCACCTTCTAAAAATTCTTCATCTCCTTTATATTCTTCATAATTATTCTGAATAAAATCTCTCACATTTATTTCTTTTTTCCATAAATTACCTTTAAAATTTTTCCATTGTTTAAACATATTTGACCTCCATATATAATCTATTTTTGATTTCTGCAATTAAAACAATTAAATTCAATACTATTATATATGAATTCTATTTCCGATTGATAAAGTCGGATTTAATTTTATTAACTAAATCTTTATATGTATATTACGAAAACCAAGGTAGGGTATTTTTTCATCAGCGAAAATGTTGTGATAAGTTTAACAAGTTGAATAATATATTTTCTAAGTTAAAAAATTAAAATTGCTGGATAAAATAAAAAAATATAAGTATAGTATTAGTTCTATTAGAAATGCTATTTTCAGATGTTTTTTCAAATTTATTAACTACTTGACAACGGAGGAACTCACGAAAAAAAATCCCACATAAAGTGGGATTTTTTATGTTTCTTTTATAGTTTTTTTCAATAACCTAATAGAAAATATTTCATCAATTTCTTATAATTGAAGCACTTTTTTAATTTTTTATTATTTCAAAATGACAATATAAGGGATCTCCATTACCCATATTAAATTCATAAATTTTAACATAATAAGAACCTGGAGAAAGTGAAAAATTCATAATTTTTCCGTACAAATCACTATAATCATCATTTTGAGCCAACATATTATTAGAGTTATCGTATAATTCAATAACAGTATCACAACCTTGAAGATAAAAACTAGTTTCTAAATTATAATTACCTTCTGTTATTATATCAAAATTTATAATTTTTATGCTTCCTTCGTTAGCAGGAACATAGATATCCGTTGAAAGACTTATTGGGTTTACAGGATTTACGGTTATATTTACAGTAGCTATAGCAACTCCGCCATTACCATCACTTATTTCATACATAAAACTATCGCTTCCATTAAAATTAGCATTAGGTGTATATCGCAAACTATCTCCTTCTTGAGCAACAGCACCTTTTGCTCCTTGTGTGTATCCTGTTATTGACAATGTATCACCGTCTATATCAGAATCATTTGCTAAAACATCTATTAATACAGTACTATCTTCATTAACTGTAGCAGAATCGTCTACTGCTACAGGGGCATCATTTACAGGGTTAACGGTTATATTTACAGTAGCTGTTGCAACTCCGCCATTACCATCACTTATTTCATACATAAAACTATCGCTTCCATTAA
>CAYZNB010000020.1:25612-25720 GCA_964478535.1 uncultured Thermotogaceae bacterium | reverse complement strand
CTATTAATACAGTACTATCTTCATTAACTGTAGCAGAATCGTCTACTGCTACAGGCGCTCGGTTAATATCAACAACAGAAATGGAAATAATTTCTTGATCAGTTAAAA
>CAYZNB010000020.1:0-25512 GCA_964478535.1 uncultured Thermotogaceae bacterium | reverse complement strand
TTTTGTTTCCGATAGAATCTAATACGGGCGCTCGGTTAATATCAACAACAGAAATAGAAATAATTTCTTGATCAGTTAAAACTCCATCATCTACTTTAAATGTTATTTCATAATTTCCTGCTTGATCATAACTCGGAGTCCAAGAAAATGTACTATCAATAAAAGTTGAACCAACTGGTAAATTTTCTGCTGTAAAAGATAAATCATCTTCATCTGGATCAGATGCGGTAACTATGAAACTTATTAAAGTTCCTTCATTAACGGTTTTGTTTCCGATAGAATCTAATACGGGCGCTCGGTTTTCTTCTCTAAATAGTGCAACCAAATTTTTATCTTCATTCATTATTAATTTCCATTTATTAAAAGTATTTGGAATAAGGTGAGAAGCATCTTCACCTTCCCATTTATCAAATACCCAACCTTCATTAGGAGTTACTGTAAGTACAATTTCAGAATCTTTTGAAAAAGTCCCTTCATTCGGTTCAACTATCCCTGAATTTTCAGGTGTAATTTCAATATTTAAAACATGGGTTTTAAATAAAAATATACAACTGCTTAACACAAACAAAAGAGAAAATAATAAAATACTTAATTTTAATAGCTTTTTTATCATAGTTACCCCTCCCATAAAAAAATTTATATTATTATTATTATATTTTTTTAATATTTCTAATAAGTTTCATTATTAAATAAAAAAATGTAAATTTTAGATAAAAAAACAGAGATTTTAATCTCTGTTTTTTATTTATTCTTTCATTTTTTTTCTAAAAATTATAATTGAAAAACCGAATATTATTATAGTATATCCTATAACCCACAAAAAATTTTCTATTAAAGACGAGTAATCGTTTAAAATTATCGCACGAGTAAGATCTACCGCATGAGAAAAAGGTAATGAATAACTGATTGTTTTATAAGCTCCTCCAACTAAATTTAAGTCGAACCACATACCACTTGAAAAAGCTATTATTTGAATCAATATAGAAGTTATTCCACCAACCTGTTTATCGTTAAATATAGTACCAAGTAATAATCCAATACCAATAAAAAGTAATGAAACCGGGATAAGCGCTAAAATTGCAACAAAAATATTTAAGTTAAAATTAAGTCCCAAAAATACTGCCACTACAAAACAAATAGAACTTTGCATAATAGCTATAGGAATTAAGGGTAATGAATACCCTAAAATATAGTCCGAAGCTGATAAAGGAGATGCAAATAATCGAGTCAAAAAAGAATTGCTTCTATCTTTTGAAATCAGCATTCCAGAAAATAAAGAGATAAAAGAAAAACTAAAAATAGCCATTCCAGGTGCAAAATTCTTTATTTCAAAAACATCTACAGCAATACTTTTTTGAAGAGCAGTCATTATAAACAATAAAAATAATGGTAGTCCAATTCCAAAAAGTAAACTAAAAGGATCTCTCAACAATTCTTTTATATTACGAGATGCAAATATAGCATATTTCATGATATCACTTCCGATTCTGTTAAATATAAAAAAGCTTCTTCAAAAGTATTTTTATCTGCTTTTTTCTTCAATTCTTCAGCAGTTCCTATAGCACCTAATTTCCCATTATTCATAATACCTATTCTATCAGATAAAGCTTCAGCTTCTTCAAGGTAATGAGTAGTCAATATAATAGTGATTTTACCCTTTAAATTTTTTAATATATTCCATAATTCATGTCTTGCTCGAACATCCAAACCAAGAGTAGGCTCATCAAGAAAAATGATTTTGGGATCGGAAATTAAAGCCATAGCAATACTTAATCGCCGCTTCATACCTCCTGAAAGAGTTTTTGCTTTGTCATTAACGCGTTCATATAAACCAAATTTTTTAATTAAATCTTCCGTTTTTTCTTTTGCTTCATTTTTATTACTACCATAAATTCTTGCAATTAATTCAAGATTTTCTTTTACAGAAAGATTTGGAGCAATTGCCGTTTCTTGCGGAGAAACATTTAGTTTTTGCTTAACAACTGTTGAGTTTTTTATAATACTATCACCTAATAACATCGCATCACCTGATGAAGGATTTAACAAACAACAAAGCATTTTTATTGTAGTTGTTTTTCCCGCACCATTTTGACCTAATAACGAAAAAAATTCTCCAGTTTTTACTGAAAGATTTAAAGAATCTACCGCCATTCTATTTTTAAACTTTTTCGTAAGGTTAAAAGTTTCTATAGAATTCATTCCGCACCTTCCTTATTTTCTTGCACTCTAAGAATCTCATCAGCAAAATTTTTAAACACATCATTTCTTACAATTGCAATTCCTTGATTAATATCTGCTAATAATAACAATGTATCTCCAGGTTTAATATCAAATAAATCTCTTGCACCTTTTGGAATTACTATCTGCCCTTTTTCACCAACTTTTACAGTAGAAATAAATTTTCCTTCAGGTGTTTTATTTTTTTCCATATAAATTCACCTCCGTATAATTTAATATTTTTTTCACACTTTTCATACTTTTCATATTTTTACAACTAATTATACTTCAAAAAAAGTTTTTTGTCAATATTTTTCACTTAAAAAAGTTAATAAAAATAATCATTTTATTTCATAATTATAATTAAACAAAAATATAAAATTCCGCTTTATGTAAGATTTTATATTTTCATTAACCTCTAAAAGTTTAAATATTCTTTTTTTTAATTGTTTAAAAGAATTTAAACAGTTTTAATAATATTTTTATTCACTATCCAAATAAAACTGATTACTATATCGTCAATATCCTCATATCATTTTTAACAATAATTATGATATAATTTTTTTAATTTGATTACTTAAAAAGGAGAATAAAAATATGTTTAATAAATTTCAGGAATTAATAGATTTGTCTAATAAAACTGGAAAGCTTCTTCATGAGGTTATAATGGAATGGGAAATGTTGGAAAATGGCACAGATCCTAAAGAATTAATAAAGACATCAGAAAAATTAGTTACTCAAATGATAGAATCCTACAGAGAAAAAATGCAAGATCATTCAAATAGTTTAACAGGCTGGACTGGTTTTAATACTCATTTATACAAAAAACATATTGATAATAATAAAAGTTTTTTCAATAATATTATTTCAAAAGGTATTTTAGCTTCTTTTGCTACTTCAGAAAATAATGCATCTATGGGAAGAATTGTTGCTTGCCCTACAGCCGGATCCAGCGGAGTAATACCAGGGGTTTTTATAGCTTTATATGAAGAAAAAAATATTGAAATTGAAAAACTTGCCGAAGGATTAATTGTTGCTTCTGCTGTGGGTGAATTTATAAGAAGAAAAGCCAGTCTTTCAGGAGCTGTCGGAGGATGTCAAGCAGAAATAGGAAGCGCTATTTCTATGGGAGCGGCTGCATTATCTTATATTTCAACAAAAAATAATGATAACGTTGTTAATTCCGCATCACTAGCATTAAAATTTATTATGGGTTTAATATGTGATCCAGTTGGAGGATTCGTTGAAATACCTTGTGTAAAAAGAAATCCTGCAGGAACTGTGTTAGCTTTTACAGCGGCTGAAATGGCTTGTGCCGGAATAAAAAGCGCTATTCCTTTTGATGAAGTTATAACAGCCATGGGAAAAGTTGGAAGAATTATGCATGAAGATTTGAAAGAAACAGGAAAAGGAGGCGTTGCAAACACTTCTACTGCAAAAAAAATGTTGTTAGAATTTTCATCTAACAAAAAAATCTAAAACTTTTCTTGCAAGTGGTGCTGCAATTGTAGTTCCATATCCTCCATGTTCTACAAATACAATAATAGAAATTTCAGGATCCTCTATAGGAAGAAATCCTGCAAACCAAGCATGCGATTTTCTTCCTCCTGAAACTTCCGCTGTGCCGGTTTTACCTGCAACATTTATTGGATAATTTAAGAAAGATTCATATGCCGTTCCCCCATCTGCAGAACCTCCGCTATAAGTAGTAACTTCATATAATCCTTGATAAATATAACTCAAAAATTCTTGATTCATTTCATATCTATCTTGTAAATATGGTAATTTTTCTTCAATTATATTTCCGAAAAGATCTTGACTATTTTTAAACAAATTAAATCGATAATATTCTCCCTTAGTAGCTAGAATATTATAATATCTTAACATTTGTATAGGAGTACTCTCCACATAACCTTGTCCAATAAAACTCAACAATGTTTCACCAGGATACCATTGTTCTCCTAAATTTTCTTTTTTCCAATCTTCGTCTCCAAAAACGCCTGCTCTTTCTCCAGGAATTTCTATATCTGTTCTCTCTGAAATTTTATATTCTGAAGCTTTTTCAGATAAAAAACTTATTCCCATTTTTTCAGCTAAATCATAATAATAAGTATTGGCAGACACTCTTAATGATTTTATAAAATCTGTTTCTCCATGTCCAAGAGTATACCAATCACTAAAAGTTGCAATTACATTACCTGCAGAATTTCTTAAACTATATCTGCCAGTAGATATAACTGTATCTTCAGGGTTTACTCCATATTCCAAAGCCGAATAAGATACAAAAGGTTTAAAAACAGATCCAGGAGGATATGTTGCTGAAATAGCTCTATTTATTAAAGGCTTTGACGCATCATTTAATATTCTTCTAAATTCCAAATTAGTAAGTCCTCTTGAAAAAGCATTTGGATTAGGCGAAGGATAACTTACTAAAGCAATTATATCTCCTGTTTTTGGATTTGATAAGATAACTGAACCTAAGTGATTAGATTTTTTTAATTCTTCGTAAATATAAATTTGCATTTCTAAATCTATTGTTGTATAAATATTATTTCCATTTATTGCAGGACTTTCAGAAACAATACTTTTTTGTCTTCCGGAAGGAGTTCGGGTAATTATTCTAAAACCATTATCTCCTCTTAAAATATCGTCCCAAACTAATTCCAAACCAGATCTCGGGTTACCTTCAGTATCTACATAACCTAAAACATGATAAAGCGATTCATGAGCATATTTTCTCACATAACGTTCAACAACCATTATATTATCAAGATTATTAAGTTGCCTTGCAGTTGCTGGATTTATTGAAATATTTATTCTTCTTTGAAAATTCAATTTATCTATAACATCTTCTATATTTACATCTGATCTATATAAAACATCTCTAATTTTTACTTCTATGTCTTTTTCAATTATTTGTCCTAAATTTATTATTTGATATTGTCTTTCGTTCCATGCTAGTAATTCACCATTTACACCATAAATATTTCCCCTTTTGGCACTTAAAGTAATCATTTTAGTGCTTAAATCTTGTACCTCTAAACTTTTTTCTCTCCATTTAAAAATTTGTAGGTATCCCGTTCTACCTATTAAAATAATAAAAGCTAAAATTATTAATATAAAAATAAAAATAGCTCTATTATTTTTCATAAAACATCAGCCTTAAATTAATAAAATATAATATTGACACTAAAATTATGGTACTAACAAAAGAAAATAATGAATAATTTATAAAACTTAGAAAAAGGGCTAAAGCCCCTGAAAAAAACAGTGTAGATAAATATTTTGTTCCTAGAAAAGAAGCGATTTCAATTATTAATATATAGCATATAAAAAATGCTATACTGAAGAACCCTAAGCTAAATCTTGTAGAAAAATAGATAATTGTAAAAATCAATCCTAAAAGAACTTTATAAATTTGATTATCCAAAAATTTTGACGTATAAAGCGAAATAATTGGAAAAGAAAAAAACAGAAATTCTCCCATCCATCTATCCCAAGAAGCGCTTATAATAGCCATGACTAAAACAATAAAATACTTCATAACAAATTTTACTCCTCAAAATAATATATTAAAATACTTTCTAACTCTTTTTTTTCAAATATAAATAATTCTTTGCTTCTTGAAATTATTTTACCTGCAACAGCCATATTTTTATTATCAATTGATTCTACGTAATACGGAAGATTAATAAAAACTGTATCCTCTCCAACCTCTAAATTCTCTGGTAGTTCTATATAAAGCGTTCCACTTTTCTCCATAATCATAACATCAACGTCATTTAAAGTTCCAAATATCTCATTGTTTCCCCATCCCAACCTTCTTATTATAACTCTATCTGAAAAAATATGCTCAACAAATCCTACCAAAACGCCATTTTCATCTATAACTTTGCTATTTTTTTTAATTTTTGAATTTGCAGTTGCTAAAATTTCACGATCATTTTTATTTAAAATTATTCCAAAAGGAATCTCAAATTGAAAATCTTCTGTTTCTTTCAACAAAATGTTTTGATCATTAATTATAAACAAAATATTTTTAAGACTTTCCGCATTTGATTTTCTCATCTGCATTTCAAAACTCAACTTTGAAAAAACATAATCAAATGGATAAGCTATCCATTGAAAAATTTTTTCTATCGGATTAAATAAATTTGAGATTATAACTAAAATCAATAAAATATTTAGAAATAAAAAATAATTTCTTTTCATTAGAATATAAAATTAGAATCGGTTTTTTTGAAGGCTTTCAAGAATCTGAATTTTATCTATAACTAATCCTGCACCTCTTGCAACACAAGTTAAAGGTTCTTCAACAACAATAACCCTAATTTTTGTTTCCTTTTCAATTATCTCTTTCATCCCTTTTAACATCGCACCTCCACCTGCCAAATAAATCCCTTTATTAACGATATCGGAAAGTAGTTCTGGCGGCGTAGATTCAACTGCAGCTTTAACGTTTTCTATAATTCTTGATACAGGTTTTTGAATAGCATTTCTTATTTCTTTTCCTGTAAGATTTAAGGATTTTGGTAACCCTGTTAAAACATCGAGTCCAATAACATCAAGTTCTAAATTATCATATTCATCACACGCAAAAGCATTCCCTATTTCCATCTTAATTTTTTCTGCAGTTTTTTCACCAATTAAAATATTATTTTCAGATTTTGCATATTCAATTATTTTTTCGTCTATTTCATCTCCAGCAATTCTTATCGATTTGGATAACACAATATTTCCTAAAGATATAACAGCTATTTCGGTTGTTCCGCCTCCTATATCTACAATCATATTACCATTCGGCTCTTCAACATCAAGTCCCGCTCCAATAGCAGTAGCCATAGCCTCTTCAATAAGATATGCTTTGTGGGCTCCTGCATCCAACGCCGCTTCTCTTAAAGCGCTTCTTTCAACCTCGGAAGCATCGGTTGGAATGCCTATAACAACTGTAGGTTTTAAAAAACTAAATCCTTTTGCAGAATGTTCTATAAAATATTTTAACATAGCTAAAGCTATGTTATAATCTGCAATTACCCCATCTCTTAAAGGTCTTATCGCTATAATATTTGCAGGTGTTTTTCCAATCATCTTTTTTGCTTCAATACCAACCTGAAGTATTTTTTCAGAATATTTATCGATAGCTATTACAGAAGGTTCATTTAAAACAATCCCTTTTCCTTTTACATACACTAAAGTATTTGCTGTACCCAAATCTATACCAAAAAAATTTCGCATATGCTCCTCCTCTATACATTCAAATAATTATATTTTTTATTAAAATCAATCTATATAATTTTACCATAATTTTTTATCATATAATAGTATATCACATGTAGTAATTTTTGTTAATATAGAAACATAAATTTAATTTAAAACGGTTGACTTTTATTGCTAAAAAAGTTTATAATATTAAACGTATTGTTTAATTAACTGTTCTTTTTTTGTTGAACACCTGTTAGGTATGTTTTTAGGAGGCTATTTTATGCTAATCGGCGAACGTATAAAGAGTTTAAGGATTTTAAGAAATATGACTCAAGAGGAGCTTGCGGTTAGATCAGATTTAACAAGAGGTTTTATTTCTCAACTAGAAAGAAATCTTACCTCGCCCACTATAGAAAATTTAGAAATGGTTTTGAGAGCTTTAGGAACAAACTTAAAAGATTTTTTTTCTAAAATGGAAGATGAAGAAAGAGTTGTTTATAAAAAAGATGACAGAATTCCTATTTACGATAGCCCAGAAGGAATTCAAGAAGAACTTTTGCTAACTATTTCAGAACCTCAAAAAATAGAGCCCGCATTAGTTTTGTTAGAACCTAATTCTGAAACGGCTGTTGAAAATTCTCATGAAGGTTTTGAATTTGGATTTGTTATTGAAGGACAAGTAACTCTATTTTTAAATGATTCAAAACATAAAATAAAATCTGAAGAAAGTTTCTTTTTTAAATCAAATAAAGATCACTATATAAAAAACACCTCAAAATCAAAAAAAGCAAAAGTTCTTTGGATAGAAATTTATTAAAAAACACTTTTATTTAAGGGAGGTCAATAAAATGGCTAAAGGATTAGGAAGACATTTAATTGCTGAATTTTATCTCTGTGATAAAGAAATTTTAGACGACGTGGAAAAAATAGAATATTCAATGAAAAAGGCCGCTATAAAAACGGGAGCCACCATTGTTACCTCCACATTTCATAGATTTTTACCTCACGGTGTAAGTGGCGCTGTAATAGTTTCAGAATCACATTTAGCTATTCATACATGGCCTGAATTTGGTTATGCTTCAATAGATCTTTTCACCTGCGGTGATTCTGTAGATCCTTGGATAGCTTTTGAACATTTGAAAGAAGCATTTAAAAGTTTAAGAACAGAAGTTATCGAACATAAAAGAGGATTATTTAATGAAATCGGAATTCCTGAAAACTCTTCTCATAAGGTGGAAGTATCATGAAAAGTTTAAATTCTTCAAATCATATTGTTTTTAAAGAATACTCTTTAAGTGATCATTCTGGAATTTTCATGAATATGAAAGAACTTATTCATTCTGAACAATCTGAATTTCAAAGAATAGATATTTTTGATACTAAAGATTTTGGTCGCGTGTTTGCTCTTGATGGAGTTACAATGACAAGAGAATCAGATGAATTTATTTATCATGAAATGATCGCTCATGTTCCTCTGTTTTTACATAAAAACCCTGAAAGAATACTCGTTATTGGTGGTGGAGATGGCGGAACTGTAAGAGAAGTATTAAAACATCCTCAAGTTAAAGAAGTAATAATGTGCGAAATAGATAAAGCGGTTGTTGACAATGCTATAAAATATCTACCTCAAACGTCTTGTAATTTAAATGATAAAAGAGTTACTCTTGTTTATGATGATGGAGCAAAATTTATTCGAAAATTTAAAGATTATTTTGACGTAATTTTAATAGATTCAACTGATCCAACAGAAGGACAAGGTGGATTATTATTTACAGAAGAATTTTATAAAAATTGTTATGATGCTCTTAAAGAAGACGGTGTTTTTTCTGCTGAAACAGAAGATCCTTTTATTCATGTTGATTGGATGAAACTTGCCTTTAAAAGAATTAAAAAAGTATTTAATTACACAAACCTATATATGGGGTTTGTTCCTCAATATATACCAGGCACATGGACATGGACATTTGCTTCAAAACAAACTCACCATATAATGGATTTTGAACCTGAAAAAATTAAAAATTTTTCTGAAGAATTGAAATATTATAACGAAGAAATTCATATTGCCTCATTTGCATTACCAAATTTTGTAAAAAAAATAATTGAATAAAAAGTCTGACTTTTAAAAGTCAGACTTTTTATTCAATTATTTCTATTTTTTCATTTAAGGAACAGAAAATACCATCTGCCTTTTGATGTAAAAGTTTCAAAATTTGAAATAAACTATTTTTTGATATATAATCCTTATATAGTTATTTTATATATTTAAAAATAACACTATAGATAATTTTGGTGTCATGTAAATATTTGTGGTAAATTATGAAAAGTTGGAACTTATAAAGAGGCACAGAAAATTATGTGATTTGTCTTTTCGAACGAAAAAGAGTTCTTCTTTTGTGGAAAAATCTGTGGGTTTGTTTTTTGATGTTTTGGAGTAATTTAATAAAAAATCAAAGTTTGCAGATCTCTCCTCCAAAAAACGTCGTTCGAGATGACAAAGCGGAGAGGGTTAAAAAGTTTTTAGATTATTTATCTGCTTCAATAACTTTTGCAATAACCTACTATCGTTCAATAATTTTTAGCCACTATTTTCTAAATATAATCATAATTTTCTTGTTAAAAATATACCTATCGACTGGAGTGATTTAAATGGAATTTATAATATTAGGTAGTGGTGGTTGTGTTGCTCTTCCCAAACCTTTGTGCAAATGTAGAGTTTGTGAAGAAGCCAGAGAAAAAGGAAACCCTTATTCAAGATTTGGATGTTCTATTTTTTTTAAAGATTTAAATATGTTAGTAGATACTCCTGAAGATATTGTTCATTCTTTAAATTTTTTTAATATTGAAGAGATAGAAACCGTTTTATATAGTCATATGGATCCTGATCATACTTTGGGAATGAGAGTTTTTGAACAGTTAAGATTAAACTGGTTTGATGTTTTTGAAGGAAAAACTTGTACGAATCCTATAAAGGTTATTGCAATGGAACATGTAATGAAAGATTTAAATCATATAAGATCAAAATATGGTTCTTTTTTGGATTATTATGAAAAAGCAAGAAATTTGATAAAAAGAGATATAGTAAATGATTCTATAATTTTAAAAGATATAAAAATTAGCTTTATTAGTGCTGGAATCGCTACAGTTTTTGTTTTTGAAAAAGATTTAAAAAAAGTTATATATGCGCCATGTGATGTGAAACCTTTTCCCGAAAATAAAATTTTTGAAAAAGCAAATTATATGATTATAGGTAATACTGTAGTTGGAAATATTTTGAAAGATGGTTATGAATTAAAAGAAGGAAATCCTTTAAATGAGGAACTGTTTAATATGGAAGAAATATTAAAATTAAAAAATAAATTTAATATTGATAAAGTTATAATTACTCATTTAGAAGAAGATTGGGGAAAGTCTTATGATGATTATCTGAAATTAGAACAAGAATATTCAAATATCTTTTTTGCATATGATGGAATGAAAATAAAGTTGTAAATTTAATTTTTTTAAAATTGGAGGCGAATTATTTTTTTTGAAAAATATACCTAATGTTATTTCTTTATGCAGGATCTTTATTTTAATTTTTATGATTTTTTTTATTAAAAATGAATTTTTACTTATTATATTATACTTAATTTGTGGAATAAGTGATTTTGCAGACGGTTATATTGCAAGAAAAACAAAATCAGAAAGTGTTATAGGGGCAAAACTTGATTCAATAGCAGATTTATTGATGTTTAGTTGGATTTTAATCTATATAGTTTCAAGAATGAGTAATGAAATAAGATTTATTTATTTTTGGATAATTTTTATTGGAATAATAAGAGTTTTAAATCTTTTTATAGTTTTATTAAAATATAAAACTATCGGCATTTTACATACTTGGGCTAATAAATTAACTGGTGTAATGGTTTTTTTTGTGCCAATAATTCATTATTTTTTTCAAACTACATTTCCGGTGCTTTTTATAATTATTTTAGCAATTTTTTCTTCAATAGAAGAAATGTTCATCCATATATTTTGTAAAAAATTAGAATTAAACAGAAAAAGCATTTTCAAACAATAACCCTTCCTTATTAAGGAAGGGTTATTGTTTGAATTCTATTCATTATATAAATTAATGTATAACATAACTTCTCCGACGCCTATTTTAAGATTTTTTGCAATTTCTTGAGGAGTTAATCCTTCTTTTCGCATATTCAATATTTGAGTTTTTTTAGGGTTTTCATCTGTTAAAATTGAATTTTCTTCTTCGACTTCTTCAGTAGAAGATGAAAGAGGTTGCAGTTTTTCATGAACTTCAGGAGAATCATTAATAGTAACGTCATTCAAAGATTCTTCAGAGATATCATGTTTTTTTTCCGGAATTACAGGAATAATTTTTTTCGCTTTAAAAATCTCATTATTTTCTTTTTCCAATTCAGTAAGTAAAGAAAAAGTTTTTATATAAGAATTATCTATATCTTTCAAAAGTTGGTCAACAATTTCAATTTTATTGTCCATCGCTCTTAATCTTGAAGAAGTAATTTTTTGAAATCTTGCAAGAAGTTCATTAGATGCTTCATCATAATGAACCATTTTATTTTGAGATTCTTCTTCCGACTTTTTCAAAATTTTAAACAAAAAGATTAAATTTAAAAACGAAATTATGATACTTAAAAAAGCTAAAATTGCTATAAATAAATTCATTATTTCTTACCTTTAATAATCTGTTTCAAAATAAGCCTGTGGGAAAGGCATATTTCCAATACCAGACCAAGTAAGTTTATTTTTATCTATTTTATTTGGATTTGGAGAAACATTAAGTAGAACCCATCCTGAAGGATAAATAACATTAAATTTAGTTTTTGAATCAACCTGTATCTGTTGGTCTTCTAAGGAAAAAATTGCAGAATTATTATTATTTTCAAAAGTCACAAATCCGCTTACGATTACATCTTCATATACAGTAATATTGAAACCTTCGTATTCAACCGTGGATTGAAAATCAATTACAGAAAGTGTTTTGTTTGATTTTTTTGAAATATCGTCTAATAATTCTTGATATTTAATTCTTTTTTCATGGTCTGGCGTTTTAAAACCTTCCATAAGACTATTAAAAGATTTTTCGTTTTCTGCTGCTATTAAAACTGTTGTGTATAATATTACATCACCATCCGCTAAAATACTATAATTAATATCTTGTTCAATAATGTCATACGATGTTCGCATGTTTCGATAAATAAAAAGGTTAAAAAAAACAATGGCTACAAGAAAAATAACAGTAAAAATAATAAAATTGTTATTTTTCTTGGGTACTTTTTTACTTTCCTCAGGCATAAAAAATCCTCCTAAACTATTTAATGTTAATTAATTATACCACAAAATAATTAAATTAAAAAGCAACCTTTAAAAGGTTGCTTTTTGGTGCCGAAGGCGGGACTCGAACCCGCACGGGGCTATCAACCCCAAAGGATTTTGAATCCTCCGCGTCTACCAATTCCACCACCCCGGCAATTACAAAAATTATTATACTATAAAAAACAAAATAAGTCAATACTATTACCCGTTTACTTTATTTTTTGAAATTATCTAATAATTTGTTTAACGTTGAATATTTCATGATTCTTTTTTTTTCTTCTTCAGTTGTAATTTCATATATTATATCTACTTTTTTACACTGAGTATTTATAGGAATAAAATTATTTATTGTCCTGTTAGACATATCAATTTCTATTATTTTATCTTTTCTAAAAAGATTTTGAGATATTTCCTCAACTCCAAATAAAAGATAACTATCTTTTATCATTTCTATTATTTCAATAACAGATATTATTTCAATTTTTGAATCAAGAACATAATATTCCAAATTGAATTCAGGATTATATAAATA
Source organism: uncultured Thermotogaceae bacterium (assembly GCA_964478535.1). GTDB lineage: Bacteria > Thermotogota > Thermotogae > Petrotogales > Petrotogaceae > CAYZNB01. The sequence continues at coordinate 12,227 of CAYZNB010000020.1, read as the reverse complement.
GGAAAGAACTCTTTTCGCCCAAAATTCAGTACAAAATTCATTCGTTGGTTTTAATAAAAAATAATCAACTTTTTGAGGAATAAAATCCACCTCCAATCTATTTTATATAATAGTTAACAAAAAAATTCTTCTCTTTTAAATACTATTATATCATATGTTGTTACAAAAAATTACATTTATTTTATTTTGTTTTAACACATAACTATTTTTATAGTGTTATAATAAACTATAACAATATGAAACCGGAGGTGTAAAAGTATGTTGAAAGATTATAAACACGTTTCAAAGATTTTTTTTGCAATTGTTTTAGGAATAGGAACACTTTTTATTCCATTTTTTGTTATTAAAATTATTTTAGCTTTAATAGCAATTATTTTATTTGCATCAAGTTTAAAAAAGTTTGGAGTTTTTTTAGTTATTATGGCAGTTTTATTTTTCTTAGTACCTGCAAGTATTATAAATTTAGTTAATGTAAATTGGAAGCATAATTTTCCTTTTTATATGAATCCTTTCGGAAATACTTTTGATTATTATGGTAATAATAATTATAACTCTAATTTTAATTTCAATTATCCAGAAATTTCTCGCAGAAAATTAAATGCCGATATAGAAATAAGTCCAAGAGGGAACTTATATATTGAAGGTGAAGGTATAGAAATAATATTTGAAAACAATTATTCTAAAATAAAAATTCCTTCACAAATAAAATATAATTCTTCAGAAAACAAGTTAGAATTAAAAGCTTTTTCGAACATTAAAAATGAAACAGTTGAAGTAATTATCGGGAGCGATTTTGTGTATGATAATATTTTTATCAATGGAGTAGCGATGAAAATATCAGGAGATATTAAAGCACAGAAAAAAATTGAGATAGAATCGAATGGAGCAATTGATTTTAACGGAAAAATAAAATCTGAAGAATTTTCAATAAGGTCAACTGCATTAAATTTTACAGGACATGTTGACTCAAGAAAATCTTTTTTTAGAGGAACAGCTATTTCATCTAAAATAACTGTAGAAAATATAGAAGAATTAACTTTCAACACTACCATGGCTGATATTAGAGTTGATTATAAAGACAATTGGACAGGAAAAAGAACTTTTAATGTGTCTGCTGCAGGTGGAAACGTAGATTTAAAAATACCTACTAAAAGCCAAGATAATTTGATAGTTAATTTAAATGGTTTTATAAATTTCAAAAAGAAGTTATATTAAAGAGGAGGGGTTCTATGCTATGTAAAGTAGATAAGCACAGCGGGATACCGGCCTACATGCAAATTATGAATCAGGTAAAAAAAGAAGTTATTTTAGGTAATCTGAAAAATGGAGATCAATTATCTCCAGTTAGAGAACTTCAAAATACATTCGGCGTTAATATAAATACTGTAAACAGATCACTTGAAAAATTGTCTACAGAAGGTTTTATAGATTCAAAACATGGTATTGGACATTTTGTTAAAACAGATTTTGAAGTTGATCCAGAAGTTATGGAAATCATTAAAAATTGTTCTAAAAAACTTAAAGAAAAAAACATGAATATCCATATAGCGATATTATTATTAGAGGAGGTATGGAAAAATGGTTGAAATGATAAAAAAAACAGAAGCATACTTTATGAAAGAATTCGCTGAAAAAGCAGGGAAAATAGCAATTTTGTCATTGTTTATACTTATACCAAATTTCGGCGGGAGTATGTTTTTTATATTTTTATTTGTAACAGGGTTATTAGCGTCAGATATACACAATAAAAGGTTTTCTACACTTATAACATTACCTTATTCATATAAAGAAATATTTTTTATGTCGTATTTTTTTATGATATCTTTAATTACCTTATTAACAACAGTTTCTATCGGATTATATGGTTTTTCTTCATACGAAATAACTTTGTCATATGCGGCAATAACTTTACTTAAATCTTTAATTTTTGCAACTGCTTATTTTTCTATCAGTATGATATGTGTTTCTTTTGGATTAGATAATTTTATTACTCCTTTGTTTATTTTAATAGCAGATTTAATATTAGGTGGTATTGGAAGAACTTGGCAAATAAACCCTTATAAAGCAATTAGTCCAGTTCATCAAGAAATAATATGGGCATCTCTAATTTTTTCAGTAATTTTATTAATAATAGCAGTTATTCAGTTCGATAAGAAAGGGGTGCAAAAATAATGATATTAAAAGTTGACGCAATTTCAAAAAGTTTTGGAGCAAAAAAAATATTAAATAACATATCTTTCGACGTAAATTCAGGAGAAATATTTTCTTTAATAGGCCCTAACGGAGCAGGAAAAACAACTACCTTGAGATGTCTTTATGGAGATTTAAAAACAGAAACAGGTATTATAGAAGTTTTTGGAGAAAAATATAAACCTTCTTTAAAAAAGAAAATTGCTGTTATGTCAGAAGATAGACTTACTTTCAAAAGATTTACTGGCGAAGATTATTTAAAAATATGGTCTATGCTTTATCCAAATTTTGATAATGAAACTTTTTCAGATTTTTCGATACATTATAATTATGATTTAAAACAAAAAGTAGATACTTTTTCTATGGGGATGAAAACATTGTTTCATATAGCATTGACAATATCTACAAATGCAGATTTGCTAATATTAGATGAGCCTACTCAAAATTTGGATCCTGTAATAAGAAAAGAAATTTTGGAAATTTTAAAAGAATATGTTGAAAATAAAGAAAAATCAATAATCATATCTTCTCATGAAATTTATGAATTGGAAGAAATCACTAATTCTTTTGCTATAATTAAAGAGGGAAAAATTCTTTATACTGATAATCTTGATAACGCGAAAGAAAAACACAGAATTATTAATAAAGGAGAGGTAATTCCTCAAGGAGAGGTAATTTCAACTATAAATGAAAATGTTCTTGTAAAAACAGAAGATGATGTTGGAGATTATGCGAATTTTAGAGATATATCTTTAGCATATTTAAAAGAAAAGAAATCTTTTAAACCTTTTAGTAAATCTAAAAAATAAAAACGACCGATTTATCGGTCGTTTTTTTGTAACATTTGTTACCGACAAAAATTGTCGGATTTTATATAATTATTTAAAAGATATAACAATCATAATTGAAATCTTTTAATTTAGACACATTTTAAATAATTGAGGTGATTTATTTTGAAAATATTTTTGAATTTATTTGCTTTTTTATTTATTGGATTGGGTTTTATAGGAATTTTTCTTCCTTTGATACCGACTACTCCTTTTTTGTTATTAGCTTCTACAATATTTTTCAGAACTTCTAAAAAATTTCATAAATGGCTAATAAATCACAAAATATTTGGAGTATTTATAAAAAATTATATTAAACATAAAGCAATACCTTTGAAAGCAAAAATAGCAGCTATATTTTCTATTTGGTTGACATTACCTTTATCAGTATTTATTTTTGTTCCAATTTTTTTTGTGCAATTAAGCATAATAATGATAGGTTTAATTGTAAGTATAAAGATTTTTTCAATTCCAACTCTAGATAAAAACAAAAATATTTGATGAGTAACATATGTTACTGTAATTCTTTCCAATAAAAAGTATAATAAAAATGCTTCTATATAAAATAGTGTGGTTAAAAATAATTAATAGTTAGTTGTTAAGGGAAAAAATATAGCGAAAAGTGGAAAGCAGAAAGTTGAAATGGGAAAGCTTTTAAATAGTTAAAAGTTAAAAGTAGTATGAGGCACAAATTTTTTATTATAATGCTTTGATAGTAAATATGGATTTTAAAGTTGGTAAGTAGAAGGTTGGTAAGTTGGAAAGGAAAATCAATAAATGTTTAAATGGAAAAACATTTAAATAGTTAAAAGTAGCATGAGGCACAAATTTTTTATTATAATGGTTTGATAGTAAATATGAATGAAATAAAGTAGCGAGCAATTGAGAATTTTCGTCAAAAAAAACAATTGAGGAAGGTCAAAAAATGCGTAAGAAAATAGCATGTTTGAGCGTAGCGAGTTTGCTAATTTCCGTATTTTTTGACAAGGGTGAAATTTGTATTTTAGGAAATTTGATCTTGTGAGTGTTTATTTTATCCAATGTTTACCCCTTAATTATTATAAGTATTTGCAAAAATCTGTCCACCCCGTCAACCTTCAGTTGCCACCCCTCAAGAGAGGAATTAAGTACAAATGCTTGTTTTAGTATTTTTCTTTACACTAACTATAAAATACTAACGTTGTCATAAGTGCTGTAACACCGTGCATCCTTGGGAACGGTAGTTGAGCAATCGTTGAACCATTGTTGAACGCAAAAGATGAATGTTTTTGCCTGTGCTGTAACGCCGTGCAGAAAACGCGTGGCTGTTACACTATATTAAAATCAAAAAACGGTTTATATTATAATATTTTTCTTTTCTACAAACCAACTTTCTAAAGTATTAAATCTACAAAAGATTACATAGAATCATGAAAATAAATAATAGATAAGGAGTGATTTTAAAATGAAAATTATTAAACCATCTGAAGTAGAATTAATTAACAACAAACTTGGATTAATAGCAAAAAAAGTTTATTCAAAAGAAGAGGCAGAAATAATGTATATTTCTTTAAAAGAGGAACAAGAGCTGCCCGCACATGCTACTCCTGTTGATGTGATTTTTTATATAATTGAAGGAAGCGGAGAAATAACTATAGGTGAAGAAACTGAAAAAGTTGAACAAGGAATGCTTATAGAAAGCCCTAAAGATATACCTCATGGATTAAAAAATATAGGAAAAGGTAATTATTCGTTTTTGGTTATTAAAACACCAAGACCATAAAAAATTTAAAGGAGTGATTTCAAAATGAGTGAATTGTTTAATAAAAAAGAATATTTAAAAAATTTGATAAAACGTATGAACAATGAAAAAAATAATGAAAGTTTGAGAAAAGATTTAAAAAATGCTATTAGCGAATTAAGTGCTGAAGACATTGCAAGAGTTGAACAGGAGTTAATTGAAAACGGAGATATGACTATTGAAGATATACAACCACTATGTAATGTTCATTTAGATATGTTTAAAGATTATATAAACAAAGAAAAAATAGAAGTTGATGAAGATCATCCCATTTCTATTTTAATGAAAGAACATGATGAAATGATGAAAAATGCTGAAAAAATAAAAGCTGTTGTTACTGAAATAAGGGATTTAAAAGAAATGAAAGATAAGTTTCCCAAACTTATAGAATTTGCTTCTTTAGTTGAAGAATTTATGAATACAGAAATTTATTTTCAAAAAGAAGAAAATGTTTTATTCCCTTATGTTGAAAAATATGGAATAGAAAAACCTCCTGCTGTTATGTGGAAAGAACATGACAGCATTAGAGAAATTAGAAAAGAAATAAAAAATATTGTTGAAAAAAGAGATATAGAAAAAATAAATAGAGATTTATATGTTTTAGCTTTAAATTTAAATGAAATAATTGCAAACCATATTTTTAAAGAACATTCCGTATTATTCCCAACTGCTTTAAAGTTACTTTCTGAAAAAGATTGGGAAGAAGTTAGAACTGAATTTGATGATGTTGGATATGGATACTATAAACCAGAGCTTATTCGCAAAAAAGAAATGGAAGAAGTGTCAATGAAAAATAATGAAATAAAGTTTCCTACTGGAAATCTAAGTATAGATGAATTAACAAAGATTTTTAACAATATACCAGTTGATATAACTTTTGTAGATAAAAATGATGAAGTAAAATATTTTAGTGAAAATTCTGAAAGAGTTTTTGTAAGATCTAAAGCTATAATAGGAAGAAATGTGGAAAATTGTCATCCACAAAAAAGCGTGGAAATAGTTAAAAAAATATTAGATGATTTTAAATCTGGTAAAAGAGATCATGCTGATTTTTGGCTTGAGATAGGTGATAAATTTGTGTATATTAAATATATTGCAGTAAGGAATAATGATGGAGAGTATATGGGAGTTCTTGAAACTATGCAAAATATATCCCCCTATAGAAAGTTAGAAGGCGAAAAAAGAATATATGACGAAAAATAAAACAGGCGAATTAACGCCTGTTTTATTTTTAGCCTACATATTTTTCGATAATAATTTTTTCAAGATTTTCAAGTATATTATTTTCTGATTTTGATTCTGGAATTTCTCTGTATATTTCTTTTCCAAAAGAACGTATTACAAATTCAAAATCTCCCATTTCCACAGTATTTTCCACACTTCTTTCTTCACCAATTACTACGTCATTATCTACAATTCTAATTTGAGGTATTTCAATATTATGTTTCTCATATAAAGAATCTTTCATTTCTTTAATCTTTTTCAACAATTCTTCAAAGTTTTCAACGTACCCTTTGCCTATACCTAAAAATAATTCTTCTTCATAAGATTTTTTAGTTTTCATTTTCTTCCTCCGATTTTAATTTTTTGTAATAAATTTCAATTTTAAATCTTCTTTATTAAATTGTCAAACTTTCAAACTTTTCACCTTAAAATCACATAATTTAATTTTTTCTGTTTTAACATCTCCGTATTTTCTGAATGAAATGATATTTTCATTAACTTCTTCATCCCCCAAAATGAAACTGTATGGAATTTTTTGAACTATAGAATTTCTAAGTCTTTTTGAGAGACTTTCTACAGGAGATACTAAAACAGCTCTTATATTGTTATCTTCTAAAAACTCAAATATTTTCTTTGAATACTCAATATGATTTTCATTAACAGGAATAATGCTAACTTGTATTGGAGAGAGCCATTCTGGAAATACTCCCGCATGATGCTCAATTAAAATACCTAAAAATCTTTCAAGTGAACCTAATAAAGTTCTATGAAGCATTATAGGAACTTTTTTTTCTCCGTTTTTATCTACGTATTCAAGATCAAATCTTTTTGGCAAATTAAAATCAAGTTGTATTGTAGAACATTGCCATTTTCTTTTTAATGAATCTTTTATCATTATATCGATACATGGACCGTAAAATTTTGCTTCGCCTTCTTCAACGGAATAATTAAGGCTCATTTTTTCTAAAGCATTTTTTAAAGCATTTTCAGCTTTATTCCATCCTTCGTCATCACCTAAATATTTATCTTTTTTTGCTTCAGAACGTACGCCAACTTCAATATCAAAATTTTCAAATCCAAATTTTCTGAACAATTCAAAAGCCATATTTATTATATTTATAATCTCATTTTCCAAAAGTTCTTCTGTAACGTAAATATGTGCATCATCTTGTGTTATTTGCCTTACTCTCATAAGTCCATGTAAAACGCCTGATAATTCATTTCTATGAACAAGCCCAAGCTCGGCAATTCTTAACGGAAACTCTTTGTATGAATGAACGTTTTCTTTATAATACAATATATTTCCAGGACAACTCATTGGTTTTAAAGCGTACTCTTTATCATGTAATTTTGAAATAAACATATTTTCTTTATACAATTGCCAGTGACCAGATTTTTCCCAAAGTGATTTATCCATAACTTGAGGAGTGTTAATTTCAAGAAATCCATATTTTCTATGTGCTTTTCTCCAATAATTTATTACATTGTTAAAAAGAATCCAACCGTTGTGATGCCAGAAAACACTTCCAGGAGCTTCAGGGTGCATTGAAAATAAATCAAGTGTTTTTCCTAATAATCTGTGATCTCTTTTTTTTGCTTCTTCAAGCATTTCTAAATGTTCTTTAAGTTGACTTTTTTCAGGAAAAGAAATGCCGTAAATTCTTGTAAGCATTTTGTTATTGCTATTTCCTTTCCAATAAGCTCCTGCGATATTTAATAGTTTAATAGCTTTTATATTTGAAATATCTTCTAAATGAGGCCCTGCACAAAGATCTTTAAATTCATTTAATTCATAAATTGATATTTCTTCATCAAAAGGTATTGATTTTATGAGCTCTATTTTATATGGTTCGCTTTCAAAAATATTTAAAGCATCTTCTTTTGAAATAATTTTTTTTGTAAAAAAATATTTCTGTTTAATAATTTTTTTCATTTCATCTTCTATTCTTTTTAAATCTTCATCTTTTATTTCCAGATTATCAAAATCATAATAAAAACCGTTTTCTATAGCAGGCCCTATTGCCACCTTTACATTTGGAAAAAGATTCTTAACGGCATAAGCTAATACATGTGCAGAACTGTGCCAAAATTTATTCATATAATTTTTATCCATATAATTTCATCTCCTATTTATCGAATTGTGTAAAACTTTTTGATTTTCCTAATTAATTAATGTTCTATGTGAAATAGTGTGGCTAATAATAAATTATAGTCAGGTGGCCGTTACACAAAAAGTACATAGAATCTTAATTAAAAATACAAATTCATATTCTCTTTTCAAATTTATTTTTTAGTTTATTTTTGGTTATAAGGCAGAAAATTTGCTTCTGCATAATTATCATCTCCTTTTAAAAATAAAAAAAGCACTGATTAGTAAAATCAGCGCCTTTGATTGTGATTTTTTCAATAGGAAGACTTACAGCTTCCCAAAAGGCGCTGCTGTCTTGTGGTGGTATTAACTTTTTTGATTAAAAACATGTTCATATTTTTACCACCTTTCCCGATATTTTATTATATTTTATCAGAATGAGAATTATTTGTCAATCGCTTGAGTTTCATATTTTTTTAATCTTTCCATTTTTTGTTTCAAAACTTTTTTAATTTTTAAAACAAACTTGCTTCTCACCGGAAAATAAACATCAATTTTTTTAATAAATTCTCTACTAAAACATTTTTTACTTATCAAAGCTGCTCCTAAAACTAACATTATACAGTTTCTTTCCATAGCTTTTTTAATTGTTTTATTATTTGGGGTATCGAAATTAAAGTTTTCATTAAATGTTTCAAGTATAAAATTAATCAACTTTGCTGTCAAATTGTCATATTTGTGTTTGCCATATAATTGCGAAAAAATTGTAGAATGAAAATTATTTTTATCTGTAAAACAGTCTTGTAAATCATCTCCAAGTTGCAATAAAACTCCATAATTAAAACAAAATTTTTCTTCCTCTTCACTTAAATTACCTTTTACAAGATATCCATCTGCTAAAACAGAAGTGCCACCTTTATTAAAACTTATTTCAATCATATTTTTTTCATATGGAACCATATCTCCCGATTGTTGTGCGAGGCTATCAATTTGGGCATTATGAATAGATAAGACACTTTCATATACTTCAGGGAACAAATCTCTATCAAACTGTCTTTCTATATTTTCTACCATATCAAAAATCTTTTTTTCATCTTCGTTAAAAGGTAAAATTTTTTCTCCTTTTAATCTTTTTGAAAGTCTTTTAGAATATTCAATTTTTTCATTTTTTGATAAATCTGGATTATCCATCAAATTATCCGTATAAGGATATAACATACTATACCCATAAATCGCATCTGTACATTCGACTTCTAAGTTAAAAGCGTGTTGTAAAATATTCATTATCCATACATTTCTTAACGCTTGACCTATATTTTCAAAAGATAAAGTGTCGTCATAAGTTGTGCATCTGTTAATAAATTTTTTTGAAATATCAAAAAAATTGTTTCCTTCAAACATAGATGACTCATCTGAATCAAAAACAAAACTTTTAGAAATATTTTCCTCAACCCAGACTTTCATTTCTTCTTCAATCATTTTATTGCCTTGTTTTAAATGGTTTTCAAGCTTATCAAAAAAAGCATTTATAAAATAATAAAATTGATTTTCATTTTCTTTTTTCTTTGAAAGAGAAAATTTTTCATAATTTAATTCAGGTAATTTGCTGTCGCATTTTTCCCAAATATTTTTAGAATTTTCAATAAGAGATTTTATATCTAAAAAACTATAATTATAAACTCCATACATTATTTTTTACTCCTAAAAATTTATATAGTTTATTAGGAAAAATAAAAAGTATTTTTCCTAATAAACTTTCCAATATTATATATTACTATAAAAAACTCAAAAATTAAAAGAATTTCTGATAAAGTGTCAAAAATAAGAATAAAAATATAAAATAAGAAGATTTCATATGAAATCTTCTTTAGAAAAGGGGGTTTATGAGAAATTTTTTTATGATTAATAACAACAAATTAAAATTACAAATAAGTTTCTAAAGAGTAAAAATAAAATGCAAAGTTGCAACAAATTCATTTTTTGTGGTATAATCAAATTAGATGATTTTCAAACAAATGTTAAGAATGCTTAAACAACGAAAGGGGAGAAAAAAATGTCAGTAAAAAAGGAATTTCAAACAGAAACAAAGCAACTTTTAAATCTTATGATTAATTCGATTTATACTCATAAGGAAATTTTTTTAAGAGAGTTAATCTCAAATGCCTCTGATGCACTCGATAAAGTTAGATTTGAATCTCTTAAAAATCCAGAAGTGTTGGGCGAGGATAAAGAATTTTCAATTTTATTATCTTTTGATAAAGATAATAAAACATTAATTGTAGAAGATAATGGAATAGGTATGTCTTATGACGAAGTTATTGAAAATATAGGTACAATTGCAAGATCTGGAACAAAAGCTTTTATCGAAAACCTTAAAAAAACCGGATCTAAAACTGTAGACGGAGATTTAATTGGTCAGTTCGGTGTAGGTTTTTATTCAGTTTTTATGATCGCTTCAGAAGTTATCCTTGAAACAAAAAAACTTGATTCTGAAAAAGGTATAAGATGGATTTCTTCAGGAGATGGCACTTATGAAATTGAAGAAACCGATATTTCAAAAAGAGGAACAAAAATTATCATTAAATTAAGAGATGATGCAATTGAAGAGTTAGATATTCTTGAACCAAATACTATTGAAACTCTTGTAAAAAAATATTCTAATTACATAAGATATCCAATAAAAATGACAATTGAAAATGAATTAAAAACTTTAAATTCTCTTGAATCATTATGGAATAAGAATTCAAAAGATATAAAACAAGAAGAATATAATGAGTTTTATAAAGAAAATTTTCATGATTGGAATGAACCTTTTGAAACTATCCATTTTAAAGCCGAAGGAGCTTCAGTTGAATTTACAGCGTTATTATTTATTCCTTCTAAAGTTCCTTTTGATTATTATTCAAAAGAATATAGAAAAGGTTTAAAGCTATATTCTAAAAATGTATTTATTATGGACAAACATGAGGATATTCTTCCAGATTATCTTTCTTTTGTTAAAGGACTTGTAGATTCTCCTGATTTTTCTTTAAATATTTCAAGAGAAATTCTTCAACATAGTAAACAAATTGAGATTATAAGAAAGAATATAGAAAAGAAGATTTTAAAAGCTTTAAAAGATAAAATTGAAAATGACAGAGAAAATTATGTTAAATTCTGGAAAGAGTTTGGAAAAGGAATAAAAGGCGGATTATACGAAAATATTTTTGAAAAAGAAAAAATGCAAGATTTGCTTTTATTTGATTCTTCAAAATCTGATGAAAAAATGACTACTTTATTTGATTATGTTGAAAGAATTTCTGATGAAAATCAAAAAGATATTTATTATGCTGTGGGAGAGACTAAAGAAGAAATTGAAAGAATGCCTCAACTTGAAAATATTCTTGATAAAGGTTATGAAGTGTTGTATTTGAAAGATGCTGTAGATGAATTTTTATTAAAAATGATGATGGAGTATAAAGAAAAGAAATTTAAATCTGTTAGTAGTGAAGAAATAGAAGAAACAGAAAAAGAGAAATTGAAGGAAAAAGAAGAAGAAAATAAAGATATTCTTGAAAAGATTAAAGAAGAATTAAAAGGAAAAGTAGTAGATGTAAGATTTACTAATAGGCTTAAAAATTCTCCTGTTTGTATTGTTAGTCAAAAAGATGGGGTTTCGGTTAATATGGAAAAAATATTAAAAGAAATGGATACTTTTAATCTTAAAGCTGAAAAAATACTTGAAATTAATCCTGAACATGTTTTATTTAAAACAATTGATGAGCTTTATAAAGATAAAAAAGAAGATAAAATAGTTTCAGAATTTGCTAATCTTCTTTACAACGAGGCTTTGATTCTTGAAGGAATAAAATTAGACAATCCTTCAGATTTTGTAAAAAATATTTCAGAAATTATAGCCACTTTGAAGAAATAAATATAATGGCACATCCTCAAATTGGGGATGTGTTTATTTTTGATTCTATGAATTTTTCTGTGGGTCAGTTGGAAAGGCGGAACAATAGTTAAACAATGGCGGAACAATGGTTAAACTACCGTTCAACTATCGTTCCCAAAAATGACGTTGTAAACATTGGATAAAATAAACACGAACAAGATCAAATTTTCTAAAAAACAAATT
>CAYZNB010000019.1:0-29291 GCA_964478535.1 uncultured Thermotogaceae bacterium | reverse complement strand
ATAGATAAATTCAACGTTTTTCCAAATCTTCTTGGTCTTGGATATAATATTATTTTTGATCCTTCATCTACATCTTTTATTATTAAGCTTTTATCTATAAAATAATATTTTGATTCTATTATTTCTTTAAAATCACTAAGTCCTATAGGAATTTTTTTCATTTGATTTTTCCCTCCTTTTGATTTTTTTCGTTTTTCCGTTTCATGTTCTATGTAGTGTAACAGCCACGCAGCACTTTGCACGGCGTTACAGCATTCAAATAACCTTTGAATTTTTTCAAAAGATTAGAAATAAAAACTTAAAAAATACTACTAATTTATATAAGATTTCATATTTCATGCAAATGTTGTTGTCTGTGCTGTAACGCCGTGCACAAAACGCGTGGCTGTTACACTACATAAAACCTTTTATGGCTTTTTCTTTAATTTTTTACATTTTTATCATTCAAATTCTTTAAAACCTGTCCACCCCGTCAATCTTCGATTGCCACCCCTCAATGAGGGGAATTAATTCAAAGTCTTTTTTAATAATGTTTTGACAGTAAATAATTATGAAATAAAGTAGCGAACAATTGAGAATTTTCGTCAAAAAACAATTGAGCGGATGATAAAATGCGTTTAGAAAATAGCATGTCTGAGCGTAGCGAGTTTGCTATTTTTAGCATTTTTTCTCAGAGCGAAATCTGTTTTTTAGAAAATTTGAACTCTTGTGAGCGTTTATTTTATCATTATTTACTACTTCATTATTATAAGCATTTAGTTTTGATGTGTTTCCTAAAACCATCTATAAAAATACCAACATTGTTGCCTGTGCTGTAACGCCGTGCAAAGTTCAGCGTGGCTGTTACACTACAATTCATTCTTGCAAAAGCTCCTGAAAAAGCATTATAAGGTTGACGGTGTGGATTGGTTTTCAGTATTCAAAATTTTTTCATTTCATTCGACATAATTATAACATTTTTATCTTGTTTTAAAAAATTACTATCCGGTTTTATAACTTTGTTTTGAAGAAAAATAAAAAAAAAGATGCTTTTGCATCTTTTTTTTAGTGATATTAGCTATCAGTTTGTTTTTCCAGTGTTTTGACTGAAACAAAAAAAATTATTATACATAAAACTGAAAAAATTATCGTCATTATAAAAAAGCTATTCCAATTTATTGTATTTTCTAAAATTAAGCTTCTTAAAAAATTTATACTATATACAAACGGGTTTAAAGTTAATAATACTCTAAAGAATACTGAAACATTTTCTGTTGGAAATAAAGCTGTACTCATAAAAAATAGAAAGAGAATTACTAAACTCATAACGGTTTCATAAATTACTTCGTTTGGAAGTTTTAAGCTTATTGTATAAGATATTCCTGCCATAAAAAATGCTGAAAAGAATATAGGAACTATTAATAATAGTATTCCGAGTATTCCTGATTCAATTCTTACAGAAAAAAATAGTGATATTAATACTAAAATAAATGCTTCAAAAATTGACAGAGAAACAGCTTCGAAAATTTGACCGAGCACAATATCACTTCTTCGTACTGGTGATATTAAAATTCTTTGAAAACTTCCTTTTGATTTCATAATAAAATTTATATATCCTCCGCTACTACAACAAGAAAAAGTTACAAGAACCATTATTCCAGGAAGAATAAATGATACGTAATTTACATCCATTGTTTCTTTCATAAATTGTCCTGCAATTGTGCTGTATAAAATGAGCCAAAGAAGTGGTTGAATAATTGTTAATAAAATTGAAATAGGATTTTGAAATCTCCATTTTATGTTACGCAATAATATATTGATTATATTCACTTGAGGTTCTCCTTTCAACTTCTGTAAGTTTTAAAAAAATATCTTCAAGTTTTGGTTTAACTATTTCTGCCGATTCAAAAGAAAATTTATTAACTAATAGTTTGTTGAGTATGATTTCAAAAACTTTTTTGTCTTGAGATATGTTTATAAAAATATATTTTTTTTGCAAGTTTATATTCAAATTATTTTTTTGATTTTTTAAAAAATTATAACTTTTTTCCGCTAATTCTTCGTTTAAAAAACCTATTTTAACTATATTTTGAGGGATATATTTTTCCAATTCTGCATAACTTCCACAGGCTACTTCTTTTCCTTCGTTAATAATGCAAATAGTATCACTCAACATTTCCGCTTCTTCAAGATAATGTGTAGTTAAAAAAATTGTTGTTTTAAAATCATGTTGAATTTTTTTTATTATTTCCCATAAATTTTTTCTTGAACTGATATCCAAACCTGTGGTAGGTTCATCTAAAAATAAAAGTTTTGGATTAGAAACCATATGCATAGCAATATCTAATCTTCTTTTTATTCCGCCAGAATAAGAGGCTACGGGATATTTTAAATAACTTTGTAATTCAAATTGTTTTATAAGGGTATCAATTCTATTTTTTGCAGTATGTGTATCTATTTTATAAAGTTTACTCTGAAAAATCATGTTTTCAACTAAAGACATATGTTCATCAATTGAAATATTTTGAGAAACACAAGCGATTTTTGCTCTTACCCATGCCGGTTTTTCACCAATTTCTTTTTCAAAAATAAAAGTTTTTCCAGATGTTTTTTTATAATAAGTAGTTAAAATGTTTATTAAAGAAGATTTTCCTGCTCCGTTAGGTCCTAAAAGAGAAAAAATTTCTCCCTTTTTTACTATTAGGTTTAAATCATTCAAAGCTTTTACACCATTTTTATATTTTTTTACAAGATTTTCTATTTTAATTGCTTCCATTTTATTTCACTTCTTTCAAAGGAAATAAGATTTCAGTTATATAATTTTTAGGATTTCCTTTAAAAAACATTCCAGGACCTTTTATATAAACTTCTCTAAAAGGGGGTTGTAAAATCAAATTGTTTTCAATTGAATATTTTTCAATTTCTTTATATGCGTTATTTAGAGTTTCATAAGAGCCAACATGAGTTGTACATAATGCATTTATTTCAGGAGTTATTTTAACAGAAATTCCTTTGTTGTTTGGGGTTTCTTCTGTCGGTACGCATAATTCCATATCTGCTATTTTAGTTATTTCATCTATTTTGTAATAGCAAAAAAATGGAGAGCCATTAACTCTACCGTTAATAGATTTAAAAACTTCAGAGAAAATTTTATTTGTTTCATTAGCTACCCCTTTATATTTTATATAAGCTATTCTTATTGGTTCTATTTTTCTTATTTCAATGTTATATGTCATTTTTATTTTCACTCCTTTTTTTTATTGAAATCCATACTTCGATATTTCCTTTTTTCGAATTTTGATAATCTATTGGATAAACTTCTACATCAGGAAAGTTACCGTATTCGTATCCAGAAAATGGAAGCCATTCTGTAATAAATCTTTTAAAAATATTTTGAACGGATTCTTTGAAATCCCCATTTTCTTCAAAAACAACCCATGTTGTAGCAGGAATTTCCAATTTTTCAAATTTTTCTGAATAATTTTTATTTGATAAAACTCCTATATAATAATTAATATTTTCCGGATTTTTATAATCAGTAACTCCATAAATTTTTTTCGGGTTTTCATCTGAAAAATTACAAATTTTATCAAAAGAAGGTTCTTTTAAAATTTTTTCCCAGAACAGAGGAACTATTTTTTGATTTTGGTCTATATCGTTACATAATGAGGTTTTTAATCCTATTATTTTTAATTTTTCTTTTTCAACGATTTTATATTTTAAACTTTCTTTTCCTGTTATTTTTATAGAAAAGTTTATTGGCGGAAATGATTTTAATAATATTTCTTTTTTTCTAGCTTCACTTGGAGAAATTCCATGAACATTTTGAAAAGCTCTATTAAAAGAAGACGGTGTCGAATAACCATATTTCACACCTATATCTATAACTTTCATATCTGTTGTTTGTAATTCAAAAGCTGCTTGTGTCATTTTACGATGTCGAATATATTCAGATAAGGAAAATCCAGTTACATAAGAAAACATTCTTTGGAAATAATATGAAGAACAACATGAGATTTCTGCGGCTTTATCATAAGATATTTCTCCAGTTAAATTGCTTTCTATATAATCAATAGCTTGATTTAAATGTTTTAACCATTCCATTTATTTCACCTCCTAATCAAAGGATACCATAATATAAATTTTATGTCTTATCTTTTTATGTCCTGTTTTGTAAAAAGCTATTTGCTCATATTTTGAATTTTGTGTTATAATTATATTATAAAAGTTCATAACAAGTTACATTTTAGGCAAAAAGCTTGAGATTAGGAGGTAATTAATATGGAAAAAGGTTTGTATCCCTCAATAATGAAGAATGCTCCTATTGGTTATGCTTTTCATAAAATAATATGTGATGAAAAAGGTAGTCCTATAGATTACATTTTTCTTGAAATAAATGAAACTTTTGAAAAATATACAGGATTAAAAGCAGAAAATTTAATTGGAAAAAAAATTACCGAAGCTATTCCAAAAATTAAAGATGATGATTTCGATTGGATAAAATTTTATGGAAATATTGCATTAAATAACAAAACAGAAGAAGTTGAACAATTTTCTTTGCCTTTAAATAAATGGTTTATGTTGAAAGCATATTCTCCAGAAAAATATTATTTTGTAGTTCTCATATATGATTTTGAGAGAGAGGATGAAACACAGAAATTAGCTAAAATTGGAAGATGGGAACATAATTTAACGACGAATCATTTGTATTGGTCTAAAAATTTTTACGATATTTTAGAGTTAGATTATAAAGATATAACTCCAACGTACGATAATTTTTTTGAAATTGTGCATCCTGAAGATAGAGAAATGGTAAATTCAAGTTATCAATTTTCTCTTAAAAATAAATCAAAATTTGAAATCGAACACAGGCTTCTTCTAAAAAATGGAAAGATAAAATGGGTTAAAGAAATATGCAATTTTAAATTTGATGAAAAAGGTAATTTAATAAGAACAGTTGGAATAATGCAGGAAATTACTGAAATGAAAAATTATGAAGAAAAAATTACTCGTAAAAATTCAGAACTTTTAAATCTTAACGAAACTCTTGAAGCTATTAACGAAGAATTAAAGGTTACTAACGAAGAACTCGAATCGAATTATGCCGCACTTGAAGAAATGTCATCTGAGTTAAAAATAGCGAATGAAGCTAAATCAATTTTTTTAGCTAAAGTTTCTCATGAGTTAAGAACTCCAATGAATGGTATTTTAACAGGTTCTGAATTGGCTATGAAAACTGAAAATACTGAAGAAATTTTAGATTATATAAAAATAATAAACAAATCAGCAACAAGACTTATGCCTATAATAAATAATATTTTGGATGTTTCTATAATAGAAAAAAATAAAATGGAATTATTTGAAGAACAAATAGAACTTAACAGTTATCTTTTAAGTATCATTCATCCACTTGAAATTCAAGCAAAAAATAAAGGCATCAAATTAAAATTTATTCGTGAAATCCCTGATGATTTTTGGGTTAAAGCAGATAAAACAAAATTCTCTCAAGTAATTATTAATATAGTAGATAACGCCATAAAATTTACTGAAAATGGAAAAGTGGAAGTAAAAGTTTTCCATGAAGTAAAAAAAGAACAAATAAATTTATTATTCGAAGTTAAGGATACAGGAATAGGAATTAAAAATGAATTTGTAGAAAAAATTTTCACTCCTTTTGAACAAGAAGAAAAATATATGACAAGAAGATATGGCGGAGCAGGATTAGGTTTAGCGATTGCAAAAGAAATAGTTGAGAAAATGAACGGAAATATATTTTTTAAAAGTGAATTTGGAAAAGGAACTACTTTTTATTTTAGTTTTCTATTAGAAAAAGCAGCGGGGTTTTCAGAATTTTATAACTTGGATGATGTTATAGAAGAATATAAATTTAAAATTCTTGCGGCAGAAGATGATGAACTTGGAAAATTATTGTTGAAAAAAATTTTTGAAAAAGAAAGTGTATATTTTGAAATTGTAGAAAATGGAAAAAAGGCTTTAGATTTATATTCTAAAAAGGATTTCGATTTAATATTTATGGATATTCAAATGCCTGAAATGGATGGTATTACTGCCGCTTTAAAAATAAGAGAAATTGAAAAAAATACAGATAAACATACCCCTATAATAGCATTAACAGGTCATGCTTTTGAAAAAGATAAGGAAGAAGCTTTAAATGCCGGTATGGACGATTTTATTTCAAAACCTTTTAAAATAGATGAGTTATTAGAAACTATAAAAAAATTTTGTAAAAGGAATTAAAAACTTGAACGAAAGAATTTCTTTCGTTCAAGTTTTTTTATTTTGATTATATTGATTCAACTATATCTTCAAAAGCATTTATTCCTATTTCTATTACTTTGTCTGAAGGAAGAAATTTTTTATTATGAAGTCCATATTTTTTATCTTCTAAAGTTCCTAACCATAAAAGTAATGATTGGTATTTTTTTGAAAAAAATCCAAAATCTTCTCCAACAAACTTAAAAGCAGCGTCTTTAAAATTATATTTTGATTCAAATAAATTTTTATGTTTTTCAAAAAGTTTTTCATCATTATCTACTTCAGCATAAAATGAGCCCATATATACTTGAGATTGACAATTATGCATTTTTGCAGATTTATCAGCTATTTCTTTTAATTTGTTATAATAAAATTCTGTATATTCAGCTTTTAAGGATCTTAAAGTTCCTTTCAATTTTGCGATTGCAGGAATTATGTTTCTTACTTCTCCAGCTTCAACAACTCCGGGAGCAAAAACAAAAGGTATTTCTGGATTTTTAGGCATTCTATCTACTTCATCTAAAAATGTTCTTAAAGCATTTAATGCATTTCTGCCTTCATGAGGAAAAGCACAATGAGCACTTTCTCCATAAAAATCGGCGTTTATTTCCATAGCAGATGCGAATATAATTCCTTTTTTTGTTGCGATATTTCCTATAGGATAATCATCTGTAACGTGTATTGCATAAGCTGAATCTATTTTATAGTTATCAAAAAAACCTGTGTCGAGCATCAATTTTGCACCGCCTCCGCCTTCTTCAGCGGGTTGAAATACGAATAAAATATTTTTGTTTATATTTTTTTGTAAAACTCTTTCTAAAAATCCGTATAAAATAGCACAGTGAATATCATGTCCGCATGCATGCATTTTACCGTTGATTGATTTAAAATCACATTCTGTATCTTCATCTATTGCAAGTGCATCTATATCTGCTCTGAAAATTGTGTATTCTCCGTCATTTTTCTTATATTCAACAATTAATCCAGTTTCTAATGGTTTAAAAATTTTTAAATTGAAGTTATATTTTTGAGCTAATTTGTTTATCTGTTCTTCGATAAATTTTGTTGTTTCAATTTCTTGAAAAGCTATTTCCGGATTTTTATGAATATGATGACGAACTTCTACTGGGGTTAAGGTCATTTTTTCATCTCCTTTTTATTGGTTGTATTATTATATTTTAACACAAAAAATGCACACTTTATAAGCGTGCATTTTTAATTATATTTATTTATGCCAATTTGTTCCGTTAAATTTATAAGATTCCAGCAAGTCATTTCCCGCCGCATCTGTTAGATTTTCTGCGAAAGTAATTTCTGTTGTATCGTTCACCCCTGCTAATCTGAAAGTAATTGTGTTATTGGAAGTGTTAAATATTGCCGATTCAATAAATCCAACGTTTATAGAAAATATACCGTGTGTATTTAAATTTGTTCCATTTAAAATATTCCTTGTTCCTCCTTTATTTATTTTAAAATAAAGTCTTTCGCTGTAAGTTACTGTTAAATTAGTTACTCCTCCTGTTAAAACTGTACTTATTGGTGACGTAGTATCATAAATAACAGATATTTGTTTTTCAGTTTTTAAATCTGCTTCATCAATTGCTTGTACTCTAATAATATAATCTTTTTCTTCAGCAACTCCCAAGGCATTTAAAGAAATGTTTCCTGAATTTTTAGAAGCTCCCGCTTGAATAAAATTATTTCCTTCGGTGATATTACTTACTGTCACTGTTCCTTGTGAAGCATCAATAGTAAAATCATCCACTACCCAACTTATATTTCTATTGTTATCATTAGTATAATAAATTCCATCAAATAAATAATTACTTGGAATACTGGTTGATAATGTTACTTCAGGATTTTTATTATCTATTCTGATTTTTTCTGGTAGAGTCATATTAACTGATCTGTTTCCTGCCATATCTTCAGCTCTGACTATCATCTCAAATTCTCCTTCAATGTTTGCCGGAAGAGAATTTAATCCATATCTCCAATCTTCCTCACCAAAAGTATTTGTTTTTTGTTTCATTGCTGTATTTTGGATAATAGTTATTGTGTCTTTTTTTAATGTGACTATTTCCACTGTTTTTACAGAAACATTGTCTCTAACAAATATATCTATATCTTGAGGCAACCTATTTGCTGAAATTAACGATGGAATAATATCTTTTTCAACTGCATGTGGTGCTGTATTATCTCTAAATATTTTCATTTTTTCCGCAGAATCTTCTAAATGTGGAAAAAATTGATAATTTGAATTTATGTCTGTTGCTCTTATTTCCATTTCAAAACTATTCGAATTATTAATTGATCCTATTCCCAAATCAGTCATAAGTGTTGTTAAATTAATTGAATAGGTTTCTTGTAAAATATCTCTTCTAGATAGTATTCTTCCATTTCCCTCTATGAAAAGATTGTTTAGTTTTGAATCATCTCTTATGATTATATTAGAATTTATAAGGTTTTCATTTGAGTTAAATGCCATCACAAATCTATTTCTATCTTCAGTATCAGTAATCAAATTGTCTATCGTTGGTTTATTAGACTCCACAATAAAGTTCAATGTTTGACTCGTTAAAATATTTCCCGCATAATCTTTCATTTCAAAATATGAAAGATAAGTTCCATCATCTTTTATAGGAAGATTCGCATAATAGTTTTGTTGGTTACTTAAAACTGCTGTTTGTTTTGTAAAAATTGAAACATTACTTCTTCTGTAATAAAAATTAGCTTCTTTAACATCTGTTTTTAAGTTAATTGGATCAGATGTATTAACTTCTATTGATAATTTTGTTCCTATAGTTTTGTTGCTTGATTCTCTCACCAAATTATTTATAGTTCTTATATCCATATCAATAATTATTGGAAGTGGCGAATCTTCGTAATTAAAAGTTCCACCCGTTATATCTGAATTAAATTTCAAATATAAATCTGCATTTCCATCCGCCATATTTCCTGGTAAAGTTGTATTAATAGTATATAAATCTCCTTTTTTTGTTATTTGACCATTTATTGTAAGTTGTTTTCTTTCACCACGAGGTGTTTTCATCCACAACTCTATACCATTAGTGTCTACTTGATCATAAAAATCTTTTATATTTGCTTCAACAGTAAACCCTGGAGATTTTATAATATTATTTTCAGTTCCTATTATTTCTAAAGTTACTGCAGGTCTCAAATTATCTACCAAATTTAAATTTATTATAGATTTTGTAGTAGTATAAGGTATTAACTTATTTACTATATTTTGATCAGGAATTTTTTCTGCATTCAAATAAGATCTTGTGAATAACATCATTTCTAAATAATATCTTCCCGCTTCAGAAGGTAATTTATAACTCGATACATTCAATCCGTTTACTCCGAAAGTATTAACATTACTCATGTTTATTATTCTTAAATCGTTTGCTGCTCTTCTTCGCGAATTATATACCGAATTTATGAAATCATTTTGAGTATCCGAAACTTCTTTATATAATTTCATATCAAAGGCTGATACCGAATGATTATCTTCAAATAAAATTTCATTAAAAGAAATTCCCGACATAGCCCCTGTATTAAATACGTGAGTTTTAGCTTGTTCGTTTATAGATATGCTTCTATCTAAAAATGTCATTCTGTAATTACTTATATTAGGATCTTCTAATTCAAGTGCAATAACATTATAACTATAATTGTATCCGTCAGGCTGAATTTCTTTATATACAATTAATGTCATATCATTGTTGCTTACATTAATTATCTCTTTTTTTATAGTTGCTATAAAAGAGTATCTCATTTTTCCTCTATGATCTCCTGTTGTTACTAATTCAGAAGGGCTTTCAGGATCGGATAATAAATTATACCTTTCGCCATTAAATATAGCTTCTACTTTAGTTATCTTACCAAAATCCAAAATTTTCAATGATATAGTAACATCTGTTTCATTTACTCCCGTACTCATATCTATTGGGATAAAATAAGCGTTTTGATTTTCAATAAAATAGCCTGTTTCAAATTCTATATCTTCAAGATCTGGATATGCATTGTAAATATCTTTAGATTTAAGTATAACACTTTCAATAACAGGAGGTGCAGTATCTATTATTTCTATGTCCACATATCTTTTGTTTGAATAACTACCATATTTGCTTTCAAAATAAAGCCTGTAGCTTCCTGCAATATCAAATATATACCCAAGTCCTTCTATTGTCTCTCTTGTATTAAGAAAGAAAGAGTGCCTTAGTACAGGAGAATTGTTGTATTTTGAAGATATTTCTACATTCCCATCTGTAGATCTTAAAGTTCTTATTAAAGTTTTGGGAACTTCGGCAGGGTTTTCTGCACCTTCGATATATGAATAACTTAATTCTACGTCTGCTCCTATGCTCGTAAGAAGATTTATAGGAATTGCATCTCCTGAAATTAAAAATGTCCTTCCTGTTACAGGAGATTCTACATCTAACATTATATTTTCAACAGAAATAACATTGCTTTCTACAATTTTTTCTATTCCAAGATTGTTTTTTGCTTTAGCAACAACAACAAATTGCGAAGGTTTTGGTGCCGCCCATTGAAAATTTATATTACTTGATTTAGATTCCGGATACTTTATCTGATTACTTCGTGGAGTTAATGGAATTCTCTCACCTTCAAATATTTCAAATATTTCTAGTTCAACTCTATCTAATAAACCATCATCTTCAAAATCAGCATTAATATTAATATTTTCATAAATCAAAGGATCTAAAGGATTCGCAACAAGTAATATTTTAGGTTCGTATGCCTCATTTTTGTCTTCGAGAACTTTTATAGTGTATTCTCCTAAAGAAAATTCTTCGCTTGAAAGATTTATAGCGTTTACATTTAATAAATATTCTCCATGAATATTTTTTTCAAAAAAATTATCCGAAAAATAATTATTGGTTTTTTCTTGTTTTTGTGTTCCGAAAATTTCCCCATCAATATTAAAATCTATTTTTTGTATTCCGCTGAAAGGTGCGGTTGCATTTATCCAAAATCTAACTTTATCATTTTTTGCTATAGTAAAAACATTTTCTCCAGCAATTTGAACAGGATCTAATATTCTTACTAAGTCTGATTTACCTTCTACATAAACCTCTGCAAATATTCTATTTAATATTGGTTTTGATTTATCAAGAGTTTGTAATTGTTGAGTATGTTCAACGCTGGTTCTTCTCCCGTGAGTATCATCTGTATCTATTCTTATAGAATGATTGCCTCTCACAGCAGCCCAGACAATGTCTTTTTCAAAAACATATCCAGATTGAAGATCTTTTTCAAAAGAATCTTTACCAAATTCATACAAACGACTTCCAACATAAATATTAACTTTTTCTAATCCAAGTTCATCCACAATTTTTACTCTTATAGTAACCTTGTCATTTTCTTCAACTTGAATTATATTTCCTTCAGTTATTGATACCATATCCTTTAAATTTCCATCACTATCTTCAACAGAGATTATCTGTATATAATTCACTACGGGAGGTCTATTAACTACAAAACTTATTTTAAATTCAACTTTACTTGTATTTCCTGTAGTATTTGTTGCTTCAAAAACATAACTGTTTTCTACAGGAAGATTCCCTGCTATTTCATTCATAGTATATTCAACACTTTTTCTTGATGGAACATATGTTTGTATTGTTCTATTATTAAAAATTAATTTTTCAATATTTGCATCCGTATCAACTGCTCTTAATAATATTGAATAAGGATTACCTACTTCAACAAATCTAGGAGCTTCATATGTTAATGTTGGAAATGAATCTTTTACAACAGCATCTACCCTATATTTAAAGCTTTTTATTCCTAAAGGGTTATTAGCCTTATCTCTAACTTCAACTGAAATATTATTTTCTCCCAGATTAAGGTTAGTAACAACCCTCGCATACCCTTTTTGTTTCCAAACTAAGTCTTCTTCAATATAAAAATAGTTACTTATTTCAGGGGTATCCTTAAAAACATTAAGGTTATATTTTGTTCCGTTTATATTTACATTAACTGGAGAAGAAATTCCTGATCCTATATCTTCTACAGGAATTAATAACTCATATAAATAAATGTCTTGATTTATAACATTTATCGCTATATTCCCAATAGTTGGCCTCGAGACATCAGGAGAATTAAATTGTGTTGGAATTGTAAATTGATTTATGTTTCCATTAATATCAGAAACTCTTATAATAAGTGAATAATTTTCTTTTGAATAAGGCAGATTTACTCTAATATTTTTCCCTTTATATACAGATTGATTATAATCACCAACAACAACTTTTAAAGGATTAATATGCCTGCTAGAAAAAACTTCTATTGTATTAATCGCAGTATTATCTTTAACTTCAAAGTTTAAGTTTACAATATCACCAGCATATACAAAAAAAGGTCCTCCTCTTGTATAGTTTTCTATTACCGGTTCCGAAGCAAAAATAGGTGGTTCATTGTCTTCAAACAAAAGACAACTGCTTAATATTATTAAAATTAAAAAACTTAAAATTCCTATTATTAGCTTTTTATTCATAACAAACCACCTCAGTTATCTATTTCGATTTTTAGTGTCAAAGGTTCATCATCGTTATAAGTTGTATTTCCCGCTCCATCAACTACTTTTAACCAAATAAGATATTCTCTATTATTTCTTAATGTCAAAATATCGTTCAAATTTATATTTCCTTCCGATATATCTCCTGAAATTTTATTTCTCAAATTATATTCCGTACTATCAACAATTAAATATACATTACCATATTTTTCATTTACAGTATAATCTGAAATCTTCCATTGTATTTCTATATTAAGATCATCTGAAAAATATTTTCCATCAATTAAAATGACATTATTTAATTTAAAGTCATCAATTTCAGGGTTTTTAGTGTCAATTTTAAATTGCATATTTTTAACTATCGATTCTCTTCCCGCCAAATCAAACATCTTTACTTTTAATTGAGCATCGCCCTCAATATTATTAGGAATTTTAGGTATTATATACTCAAAATCGTTTCTTCCTTTTAAACTATTAGATTCTCTCATATATCTATTTTCAAATATTGTAGTGGTTCCAACTTTTAATTCTTCTAAAAATATAGATTTTATAAACAAATTAGTATTAACGTCTATTTTCATTGGGTTGTATCCTTTATTTTCATTAGATATAACAACGTTAGTAAAATAAGATTCATTGTAAAAAGAAATATCGCTTATATTCAATGGTGTTGAATATCTGTATAATTCGATTTCAAAAAATTCTGCTTTTCCAGAAGCATCGTAAGTAGTTAAATAAAGAGTTTTAAAAGATTCTGATAAATTACCAAAATCGTTTATTATGTTTATTTCTAAAACACTTTCACCATTGACAGTATATGATTTTACTACACCTTCCATTTCAGCATCTACTGTTATTAATCCATGACGATTTTCAAGCGTAATTGTATTTTTTCCGATAGGTAATACTATAACATTTTTATTTCTGCCATAAACTGTATTTTCTCTTATTTTAGTGTTATTTGCTTCAACTATAAACGATGGTATAGGAGTACTTTCAAAAACATTCCCTGCTTTATCTACTACATAAACGTAAGCCGTATAAGTTCCAGAAGACAAATTTCCTATATCCAAATACAATTCATTATTTAAATTATTTCTAATTGCTTCTACAGGTATAAAATGTTCGTCAGAAATTTTTTTGTAATAAATAACAGCTTCTCTAAAATCTTCTACAAGCCTTCCATTTACCTTAGAAAACAATTTGTTTCCTTCTCTTGATAATCGAGGTATATTATACTCGCTTAAAATATCTATAACCATATTAAACTTCGAAGAAATATGTTCTTCAACAGGGTTATCATTAGTTCTAAATTTTATATATAATTTTCCTTTCCCATCATAAACATCTGCAGGAATTCCTGTTACATTTACTCTGATTTGATCATCTTCAGATTTTAAAATATTAGAGACCGTAAGTTGATTTGTTCTTCCATCAGGCATTTCAAAAAATACTTTGATTGAAGGAAGTAATACACTATCAAGAGGATCTTGAGCATTAATATAAATATTAGGTGTAAATGAATTTATTAAGCCTATTCCTTCATCATTTGTATCATCAAATGTAATTGTAATTGCAGGAGGTAATTTATTCATAATTCTTATAGGAATTTCTTCCAATACTCTGTTATATTTTCTTGCTTCAGATTCATAATGAGTATTTTCAACTCTTGAATAAGTTTTGTCTCGCAATTCCATAACTAATTCATAAACTCCACTCTTTTTAGGGGTTTCAAAACTTAAATTTGCTATGTTAAAATCAGTGGGGTTTGTAACTCTTTTTCTTGGAATTGCTAGAACACTATTTGATATCTCAATTATTTCGTCAGTTTCAGAATCTCTCAAATAAAAAATAAATCTATCAAGAAAATGATTATCTTCAAAAATTATATCGCTAAAAAATACGTTGTAATTAGTACCTACATTTAAAGATATTTCAGGTTTTATTTCCTTTGTTATATTATAAGATTCTAAGCCCTGAGAGACATTAAGCGTGTACTTTGAAATTTGTGGTTTTTCTATTTCAAGTCCAAATAAATTATAATTTGTATTTAATTCATTATTTGGGACAGAGTCTATTACTTTTATTTCTAATAATTGATTTCCATCAACTCTTATTAAATTTGAAGGAAATTCTCCTTCATATGTAAATTTTCGTTTTTTAGAATTTTGAGGTCCATCAATCATTTGAAAATCAGTTAAAGTCATATTGATTTCTTGATTAACATAATTTATAGTATCTCTGTATATTATTTCTACTCCTTTTATATTTCCATAATCTTCAATGTTTAAAGTTAATTTTAAATTTGTTGTATTAATTCCTGTTTTATAATTCAAAGGAATAAAATAATTATTATCTACAATAATTCCCTTTTCTCCGCCTATTTTTAAGTCGGGATATGCACTTTTTATATCTAAAGATTCTAATATAATTCCATCAGAAATAGATAAAGACGGCCTTGTAAAATCATGTACATTTATATCTACATATTCTTCTTCCTCAAAAGCTCCATATTTCGTTCTTACAATAAATCTATATTTTCCAGTTTCAGGAAAATGTTCGGGGTTTGTTGTAGGAATAATTC
The DNA here is from genome assembly GCA_964478535.1 of uncultured Thermotogaceae bacterium. Lineage (GTDB taxonomy): Bacteria > Thermotogota > Thermotogae > Petrotogales > Petrotogaceae > CAYZNB01. The sequence goes on along the minus strand of CAYZNB010000019.1, from coordinate 13,908 downwards.
CAGAAAATTTATAAGCATATCCACCTCCCGGATAAGGTGAAGGCGTTAAAATTCTATCTTTTTCTTCTAATGCTTTTCTAAAAGTTTCTAAAGTATATATTCCGTCATTATTTTCATCAAACATTATTATTATTTCTGCATCGGCACCTTCTGTAGTATAAAAGCTGAAAAAAATATCATTTCTTCCTATATCAAAAGATCTTCCGTCTGTAGGGTTTTCTATTTCAATAGCCAAACCTTGTACTTCAAAATAAAGTTCTAATTTTTCTTTTATAGAAAGATTATTTTCCGCTTCAAAAACTGCTACAAAATTACCGGAATCAGAAGCTGTCCAAGGCCCCATTTCTAAAGATGCTCTTCTTAAATTTAAAGAATCACCTATATTTCCGGGATCTCTCACCTTAGTAATTTGACCATCATTTATAGAGACTTTTGTTCCATCTTCCAAAACTTTTAAGATTTCTATAGAAATATATCTAAGTCTTCCATCATCTTCATAAATTCCATTTGCATAAAAATCCTCATATATTTGAATTTTTGTTTGACTTATATTACCCTGTATTCTCGGTTTATAAACATCTACTATATTATCTTCAATTAAAAGTTTTTGCCCTTTATATAATTCGTTTCCACCCATTGAATTTTCTAAGTATATATCAACATCAATTTCACCCAAAGTATTAGGAATTATGAATCCGACAGCACTCTTATACATCTTAGGTCTGTTAACATCTCTAAACCCTTCAAAAACCTGCCCTGTACTTAATCTGAATTCTACTTTTGTTATAGAACTATCAAAATCCCATGCTTGAGCGATAAAAAATACTCTGTCCCCTTTAGCTACAGAAAAAGTAGGATGTGTATCTATATCCCTTTTTCTTGAAGAATCGTTTCCAACATAAGATTCTAAAAGCATCTTATCCAGAGTTGGTTTCCCGTCATATTGAGTTTGAATTTGCTCTGGGAATCTGTAATCAGTTCTTAAGTTTCTGATATCCCTAGCTACCGCTGTAATTGTATGTTGCCCTCGTGTCGCATTCCAATAAAAAATTTCATCCATTACTTGCCCAATTTCTCTGTCATATTCAAAACTATTAGAACCAAATTCTTTTATTTTTGAACCGTTCATGTATACTTCTACTATACTTAAACCTATATCATCTGTTGCAATTACTCTTATCGGAACATTTGTTCCATAATCTGGAGTTAAATTTTCAACCTCTATATTTATAGTTGGATGTTGGTTTTTTCTAACTCGAACCGAAAAATCAATTTCTACAGGAGATTCTGATTCATCAAAAGAGAAAAATACAGCTTTATGCTGTATGATTCTTTCGGTGTCCCCTGCATTTTTTGCTATTGTCACCAAAGCTTTCGTATCAGATTTTTCATTGGCTAAAGGATATACTTTATCACCATCTAATATAATTTCTTTAACATAATTTAGTGTTTCTGCCTGTAAAGTTATTCTATAGGTAGATTTAAGCTCTATAAAAGGTGGGGCAAAATATTCTGCAATCAAATCATCCTCAACAATTTCAGGTATTATATTTCTTGAAATAACGGTTGTATTTGTATTGTTTCTTTTATCTTTCATTTCTATTTTTATTCTATTTTCTCCTGGGTTTAATGGAACATACATAACGGCTTGTCCGTTGACACTCCATCCTGTTTCATTTGTAATAAAAAATTGATTCTTTTCAATTGCTGAAAATTCTTCTAAAATTTTTAAATAAATTGCATTATCATTATTTATAGAAACTTTTATTTCGCTAAATCCTGTACCTATGTCTTCTGCTAAAAAACTTATTCTATAAACATTATCCCCTCTTGATATTTCTTTTTGAGGTTCAAAAAACATCGAAATTTCAGGTTTTGAACGATCTGGAGTAATTAGTCTGCTCGTTCCAAAAAGAGGTTTAACCTTACTTTCAACAACATTCCCTTTTTTATCTATTATTCTTACAAAAACATCATAGAAATTATCGTTTGCAGGTGCCTTAACCGGTATATCGGCGTTAACACTTTTTTTGCCATTATAATATGTATCTGTATAAAAAGGTATTGAAGAAAAACTGCTATAAAATTCAATTCTATCTATATCAGAAAAAGATTTAACATTTAATTTTACTGAAAAATCAGATCCCGCTCTTTCTGGGATATTATTTAATTTAGGAATTTCTAAAAATTCAGGTGATTTATTGCCCTCAAAAAAAAGACATCCGCTTAATATAAATAATATAATTGTTATTAATAAAAATAAGTTAAATTTTTTCATGCAATTCACCTCTTAATTTGTTTTACTTTTTATTTGACTTGAAAATTTACGACATAAGGTAAAGGATTGTTGTTACTATCTCTTCTAAAATTACCATGTTCATCTTCTATTTGTCTTCTGCCATCAACTTGAACGGGAATTCTTATCGTATAAGAATCTCTTGTAAAAGATACATTTGGATTATCTACTCTTCCATCAAAACTAACATTATTATTTAATGCATCACTCGAAAAATAATTTAATTCAACAAAATTTTCTGTTATATCCCCCTGATCTATTTCAATCCCAAGTTCTCCATAATATCTTATTGAAGAACGATCTGTAAAATGAACTTTTATACTCCAAGATGTATTACCTTCATATTCTATAACATTTTCATAAGATTCATTCATATCATATATCACATAATTTTTTCCATACGCACTTACTTCTACTTTACTTAAAGATGGCGGTACAGGATCTTCAACATTAAGTTCCAGTTGATCTGTTGCGTAATATGTTCCGTTTTCTTCAGTTTGTATTATTATTTCTAAAGAATAATAATTTTTCCCTTCTGGTATACTAAAATTAGTAAAATTATATTTATATTGTTTTAATCCCTCTTTAGAAAGAACTATTTTTCCCGAAACATCATCTCTTACATAATAATTTAAAGTAGCATTATTCATAATTTCTGAATCTAAATTCAAAGTTACAGAACATTCAAAATTGATTTTAGATCCAAAAGGTATTTGTTCACCAGAATCAATTTGCCTTCCTTGAGAAGTAGTTGCCGTAACATTTCCTTTTATTTGAATTTTATTAATATAAACATTGACACTTCTATTATAAATATTTCCCGCAAGATCTTCCGCTCTTAAATTAACCGCATTCAATTCTCTTGAAGTACTTAGAGTAATTGGAACATAATCTTCATGATTTCCCAAAGAATAAATTTTATTATGCACCCTTTCTCCATTAACTGTTATTGATGTTCTATACAAACCTATATTATTAATATCTTGCGACTCTAAAAAACCAAAATTAACCATAACGTTTTCTGCACTACTCTCTAAAAAAAGGTTATTACCAGTCATTCTATCGGATTCTAAAACTATTATTTCTGGAGGTATAGTATCGTTTGTAACTATAAATAATATTTCTTTTTCATCAAAAATATCTATAGGATTTGCCCTCTCAGAATCGTAAAGAGTTATTTTCCCATAATAATACCCTGTAGAAGGGAACGTGTCTAAAGTAATCCTCATATTAGAAGGATCATTAACTTTCACTTCTTTAGAAACACCTTCTGAAGAAAAAAGTAATGTCAAATTATTATGATCTTCAGTTTTAATTGAGAAAAGAAGTTCAGGTGAAATATCTTGTTTAATAACCGCCACTATAGGATAATCTATTAATTCCTCATCATCCATACCCTCTCTATCCAATATTTTTGCATTATTATTACCCAAAATCATAGACTCTATATATGCATTTTTTCCTTTTATATCAAAAGTAAGAGACTCCTCAGAAAAAATCTCTTTGTTAGAACCTATCTGTGAAAAACTCGCTGAAAAAGAGTATCTCCCAGCTTTTTTAGGAGTATAAATAATTTTTACTATTTGAGAATCTACTTTTGAAATCCTAATATCTTCTGGAGAAATTTTTTCTCTAGGAGAAGCAGGATTTACAGACTGAACATATAAGAAAAATTTTCCTATATCAACAATCGGCAAATTTAAAGAAACATAAAACTCTATCTCCTCATTAGTTTCCAATAAATTTCTATTACCGTCAGACACTGAAATCTGAACTTTAACTCCGCCAGGAGCATTCGTATTACAACCGTGTAATATCATCAAAAACCCTATAATAATTAAAAACAAAAAAATAATCTTAGTCTTTTTCATTTTCGACCCTCCACATTTTTTCAAATCAAAATTTTATTTTTTTAAAAATTATACCACATATCTATTAAGTTAATAAAAAATATCTTTTTGATAAATTTTTTATTAACTTAATATCAACTTTTGCTTTTATGTTACATTAAAATCTTTTTATTTAGTTCTCTGTAAATTTTTGTGGGAAATTATAAAAAGTTGAAACTTATAAATAGTAAAAGAAAATTATGTGATTTGTCATTTCGAACGAAAAAGAGCTATTCTTTTGAGGAGAAATCTGCGGGTTTCTATTTTTATGTTTTGAAATATTTTAATAAAAATTCAAAGTACGCAGATCTCTCCTTCAAAAAACGTCGTTCGAGATGACAGAGTACAAAAAAGTTTTCAGATTATGTATAAACTTCAATAACTTTTTCAAACACCAACTATCAATCAATAATTTTTACCCACTATTTTCTACATAGAGCCTTTTATTTTTTCACTATTTAAACGCTTTTTCTTTCCAACTAATTATTTACATTTCCAATTTTTAATCTTTCAATTTATTTTTCTATAAAAATAACATAAAATCCCTAACTTTTTTTCACTTTTTTATATTTTGATGTTATAATGGTATTTGAAATAAATCATTTTTTAGAGGAGGTAATATTATGGCTTATGTAAACACAAAATATATACTTGAAAAAGCAAGTAAAGAATTTTATGCTGTAGGTGCTTTTAATTTTAACAACCTTGAATTTTTACAACCGATATTAGAAGCCGCTGAAGAAAAAAAGTCTCCAGTTATAATAGAAACAAGCGAAGGTGCTATTAAATATGCTGGAAATGGTGATTTTTTTAGAGGTGCAAGACTTTTTGTGAATATGGTTAGAGAATATGCTGATTACATGAGTGTTCCAGTAGCTCTTCATCTTGACCATGGTCAAAATTTTGAAGTTATAATGGCTTGTATAAAAGCAGGGTATTCTTCTATTATGATTGACGATTCTCACAGTTCTTTTGAAAAAAATATGGCAACAACAAAAGAAATAGTTAAAATTGCTCATGCAGCAGGTATTTCTGTCGAAGCTGAATTAGGTCAACTTGCGGGTATTGAAGATAACATAATTGCAGAACATAACGTTTTAGTTGTTCCTGAAGAAGCTAAAGAATTTGTTGAAACTACACAAGTTGATTTTCTTGCTCCAGCTATCGGGACTTCTCATGGAGCTTTTAAGTTTAAAGGTGAAGCAAGACTTGATTATGACAGATTGAAAAAGGTTAAAGAATTGACAGGTATTCCTCTTGTATTACACGGTGCTTCAAGTGTAGTTGAAAGAATGGTTGATATTGCAGAAAAATACGGAGCAGATTTTGGCGGTTCTAAAGGTGTTCCGACAGATGTATTAAAAGAAACTGTAAAATTGGGGATTAATAAAGTTAATACAGATACAGATTTAAGAATGGCTTATGTTGCAGGGTTAAGAGAATTTTTAACTAATACTCCAAAAGAATTTGATCCTAGAAAATATTATAGCACGGCAAAAAAATACGTTAAAGAACTTGTTGAAGAAAGAATGGATATTTTAGGATCTTCAAATAAAGCATAAATTTATAATATCCCGCTTAAATTTTATTTAAGCGGGATATAAATATTTTAATGGGAGGGAAACACTTTGATAGTATTAATTATTAACAGTGGAAGTTCTTCTTTAAAATTTCAAGTTTTAGAAATGAACACAGAAGAGTTACTTTGTAAAGGAATGATAGAAAAAATCGGGGAAGATATTTCTTTTGTAAAACAAAAAAATAATGGCAAGTCTTTTGAAGAAAGCGTCCCTATAAAAAATCACGAAGAAGCTCTTAAAAAAGTTCTCTCTTTATTAACTCATCCTGAATTTGGTACTATCAAAGATATTACCGAAATAAAAGCAGTTGGTCATAGAGTTGTTCATGGAGCAGAAGCTTTTGCTTCATCTGTTTTAATAACTCCAGAAGTCGTTCAAGCTCTTGAAGATAATATAAACCTTGCTCCTTTGCATAATCCAGCTAATATTACCGGTATAAAAGCCGCTGAAAAAATACTTCCAGGTATTCCTCAAGTGGGTGTTTTTGATACTGCATTTCATCAAACTATGCCTAAAAAAGCTTATTTATATCCTTTGCCTTATGAGCTTTATGAGAAATTTAGAATTAGAAGATATGGTTTTCATGGCACAAGTCATAGATATGTTTGTAAAAAAGCTGGTGAGTTATTAAATATAAGAAAAAGAGATTTGTGTGTTGTTAGTGCTCATATTGGAAATGGTGCTTCTGTTGCTGCTGTAAAAAATGCTAAAGTTATAGATACTTCTATGGGGTTAACTCCTTTAGAAGGGTTAGTTATGGGAACAAGATCTGGAGATATTGATCCTGCAATTCCTTTATTTTTAATGAGAAATGGTTTTACTGAAAAAGATGTCGATAATATTCTTAATAAAAAGAGCGGTCTTTTTGGTTTGACAGATTATTTAAGTAATGACTTAAGAGAAGTGAAAAAAGCAAAAGAAGACGGAAATGAATTAGCCAAACTTGCGATAGAAATATATAGTTATAGGTTGGCAAAATATATAGGTAGTTATGCTACTGCTATGAAATGTTTTGATGTGCTAATTTTTACTGCAGGTGTTGGAGAAAATAATGCGGAAATTAGAAGCGAAGTTTGCGATTATTTAAAGGTTTTTGGTTTAGAGCTTGATGAAAAATTAAATGTTGAAATGAATGGGAAAGAAGGGGTTATTTCTTCTCCGAATTCAAAAGTTAAGGTTATGATTATACCTACAGATGAAGAATTGATGATTGCAAGAGATACTAAAAAAATTGTGGAGGAATTATTTTGAGTCTTATTTCTAATTTTTTGTTTAACAATGGAACTCTTCATAGGGTTGAAAAGCCTTCAAGATATACGGGGGCTGAATATAATCAAAGAAATATTAATAAAGAAAGCGAATATAAAATAGCTTTATGTTTTCCTGATTTATATGAGGTAGGAATGTCGCATACGGGGTTTCATATATTGTATGATTTATTTAATAAATTCAAGGATTTATCAACTGAAAGAGTTTTTTTGCCTTGGTTTGATATGATAGATGAGCTTGAAAAAAATGATATTCCTCTTTATTCATTAGAATCTTTTAATCCGATAAAAAATTTTGATATTTTGGGAATAACTTTACAGTATGAGTTGTGTTATACTAACGTCCTGAAAATCTTGTCTTTATCTAAAATACCGGTATATTCAAAAGATAGAAAAGATGATGATCCAATTGTAATTGCTGGCGGACCTTGTACGAGTAACCCTGAACCTTATGCCGATTTTTTTGATGCTGTATATATAGGAGATGGCGAAGTATTCGCTGAAAATTTGTATAATGTTTTAAAGTCTTCTAAATCAAGAAAAGAGCGTTTAAATATTCTTTCTAAAACTGAAGGTGTTTATGTGCCTTCTTTATATAAAATGGAACTTTCTGAAAAGGGTTATTTAATTCCCAAACCTTTAAATGAAGGAGTTCCTTCAAAGATTAAAATTCAAAAAGTTTCTAATTTGAATGATTATCCTATAAACACTAATCAGATAGTTCCTAATATTGATATTGTTCATAATAGAGCAAATATTGAAATAATGAGAGGGTGTAACAGAGGTTGCAGATTTTGTCATGCAGGAATGTTTTACAGACCTATTAGAGAAAGAGATGTCGAATCATTAAAAAGAGATATTTATGATATTTTAAACAATACTGGTTATAAAGAGCTTTCTCTATTATCTTTAAGTTCTTTAGACTACAGCAAATTAAAAGATTTGCTTGAAAGTATTTCTCCGCATTTGGAAGAAAACAGGGTTAGTTTATCTCTTCCTTCTTCGAGGGTAGATAAGTTCGGTTTGGATATTAGTTCTAATATTAATTCAGGTAGAAAAACCGGATTAACTTTTGCTCCAGAAGCAGGAAGTCAAAAGATGCGTGATGGTATTAATAAAGGTTTAACTGAAGAGGAAATATTTAATGTTGTTAATTTTGCAAAATCTAAAGGTTGGTCTAAATTGAAGCTTTATTTTATGATAGGTCTTCCAGGGGAAACGGATGAAGATGTTCACTCTATCGTTGATCTTGCAAAAAATTTAAAATTTAAATCGAAAATAAAAGATTTAAATATTAATGTTTCTATATTTATTCCTAAAGCACATACACCTTTTCAGTTTGCTTCATTTTTAGATATTGATTCGATAAAAAGAAGAAAACAAATTTTATACGATTTAAAAAAATATCGTATAAATCTTAGAATTCATGACCACAAAGAAAGTTTTACAGAAGCTGTTTTTGCAGTTGGAGATAGATCTTTATCAAAAGTTATTTACGATGCGGCATTTAAATACAATGCTATTTTTCAACAATCCGGAGATAATTTTGATGTTTTTATATGGAAGAAATTATTCGAGGAACATAAAATAAATGTTGAAAAGTTTTTAAAAGAAAAAGATGTTAAAGAAGCTCTTCCTTGGGATCTTATAGATATTTTAATAAGCAGAAATTTTCTTGAAGATGAGTGGAATAAAAGTAAAAAAGAATTAATTACAAAAGATTGTAGAGATTTTTCTTGTTCTTTATGTGGTGTTTGTATTGAAAGTGGTTTATCTAATATTAAAAGTAAATAAAAAAAAGCCCCTTATTAAGGGGCTGTATAATGTAATATTTCTATCCATTTTATCTTGGGGGGATAAGGGATTTACTTTCATCTAAATAATACAATTTTTTTGTAAATCTAAAAGCATTTTTTAGCAACAGTTGTATTATCAAAGTAAACAAAACATCATTGTTTGTTAATAAAAATAAGCGGGAATAATCCCGCTTATTTTTTTATTTTAATTTAAATTTTTTACTGTATTGTTCAAGCTCGTCTATACTATTATTAAGATTTTCAGCAAGAGTTCCCATTTTTTTAGAAATATTTATTTGATTTTCTATTATTGAAAAAATATTTGAAACATCTGTCACAACATCATTTACAGAACGATTTACCAAAGACATTGCAACTTCTATTTGCTCAAGTGATGCTCCTTGTTCTTCTGCACTAGCTGTTGTGTTTTCAATCATTGAAGAAATCTGAGAAACAGAAGTTATAACCTCTTCTAAACTTTTTGCTACTTGCTTAATACTGTTTGTAATTTCTGTAACATTATTAGTCACTTCGTTACTTTCTTTAGCAACTTTTGAAGAATCCGAAACCAAAACGTCTATATTTTTTTCAATTTTTCCTGCGGCTACAGAACTTTCTTCGGCTAATTTTCTTATTTCATCAGCAACAACCGCAAAACCTCTTCCAGCATCCCCCGCTCTTGCTGCTTCTATAGCTGCGTTCAATGCAAGAAGATTTGTTTGTTCCGAAATAGTGTGAATTGATTCGGTAATTGTTTTTATAGAAGCTGTTTTTGATGACAAATCTTGAATTCCTTTATTGTTATTTCCCATAAGACTTTGAATTTTATCTACACTTGAAAGCATTGAATTAATTTCTGTTTTACTTGAATCTATTTTTTCTACTATTTCTCCCGTCTTACAAGAAAGCTCATTTGCTGAATCCGTTATAAGTTTTGCTCCAGATGCCACATCTTCTATAGATGAAGAAGTTTCTTCTACTGATGCTGCCATGTTTTCAGTACTTCCTTTTATTCTTTCCATTGATTCTTTTATTTTTTGAGAATTTTCAAGGTTTTCTGAACTTGTTGCCTCAACAACATCTGCACTTGCATTCAAATTAGAAATCTGCATTTTTATTTTTTCTATCACATCAGAAAATGTTACTCTTAATTTTTCAAAAAGTCTTCCTATCAATCCAAATTCATCTTTTTTCTTAATAAGAAGTATTTCAGATAAATCTCCATTTGAAATATTTTCAGCACTTTTTTGTATTTTCTTCAAAGGGCTCAACAAAAATTTTGCAAAGAAAATTACTGTAAATAAAGCCGCTACAATTACTACTAACAAAATTATAATATTTACTCTATTCAAATAATCAATAGGTGCAAAAGCTATTTCTGTAGGTATTTCCATAACAACATATTTGTCAAAACCCATATCAGTCGATACTTTGTCATACGCTCCTATAACATCAACGTTTTCAAAGGATTCGTACCTTTCAGAACCATAATTTGACGTTATAAAAGAAGCATTTATAGAATCTGTAAACCTTATGTTATCTTGAATATTAGTAATCAACATTCCATCTTTTTTTACTATATAAATATTAGAATCAGAATTTCTTTGTTGTGCTTCGTCAATCATATCTTGAATTTGCTGAACATCTTTTGAAATTATAAGATACCCATCAATAGCCATAGCTTTTAAAGGCATTCCATAAAAAGCAAGGTATTTATTTTTAGGTTGATAATATGCAAAATCTGAAAAAACTGTGTATGTTTCGTCTACATCTTGTGCTTTTAACTCATCATAAATAGCTTTTATAACTCCGCCAATCGCTTCTACAGGCTGAGCAAAATCAGCATCTTTATTTACTGTATAAGCTATATCCCCTTCTCTTGTTATAAAATAAATATCTTCTAATCCTTCTACATCTCTATAATTTAAAATTGTTTCATGATATCTTGTGTGAAACAAGTTGTAATCATCTAGAGTGTATACATCAAATCCTAGTTGATCTTCAAGAGCCATTATAAAATCTGATGAAAGTCTTGTAAGTTTTGATTTGTCTTCTTCGGTATTCAACTCCACATAAATTTTTCTTAAAGCTTTTATAGGTTCTTCTAAATCGCTAATATTTCTTTCAAAACTTCTAACGAGTTGTCTTACAAAATCTATCTTTGAAATACTATCAAGACTTCTCGAAAAATCGTTGTAATAAGCCGCAACTTTATCCGAAAGACTGCTTGTCTGAATATTTAACTGACTGTTAGTCAATTCTTCAATGGAATTTCTAGATATGTTGTAACTTATAAGCCAAAATACCACTAAAGGTAAAATTGACAAAGTTAAAGCAACCATAGCAAATTTTTGTGAGAATTTCACAAAACCACCTCCTGTAATTTAGGTGCTTATAATAATAATAATTTATTTTTTATTTTTTATTTTCATCATTTCATGTTCCTTATTTACTTCATTTATCAGGTCTTTTAATTTCCATTCAACATTAGTAGGTGTTGTGCTTGCGAAAACAATTTCTGGGATATCCTCCAAATTTTTTATCGTTTTCATTATTTGTAAAATTTGTTTGTTTTCTAAACCACTCATTATTATTACAGGCTTCAATTTCTTCACCTCTTATTTTTTTAATACTCCTATTCCAATTAATCCATCACCAGTATTTACAACTAATGAAGGTGCAATTAATTTCGCGAAAAACAATTTTTTAGGGTTTAAATCTTTCAAGCTTTCTAAAACATTTTCAATATATTCCTTTGTTTCTTTCTTTTCCCCAACATACTCCACTGCTAAAGCATCTATTTCTTCTGACCCGCAAAATTCTTTTACTATTTCAACAGCTCTTGTAACTGCTTTTTTCATGCCTCTTACTTTTTCTAAAGAATGATAAATTCCATCTTTACCAACTGTTATTATTGGTTTTATATTCATTATCTCTCCAATACTTGCAGAAACGGCTCCTATTCTCCCACCAGCTTTTAAATGTTTTAAAGTAGGTATAGTGAAAAAAACTTTAGATTTTTCATAAACAAGTTCTCTTATTTTATTTACTATTTCTTCAAAATTAAATCCTTCTTTAATCATTTCCGAAGCTTTATAAACAAGAAGTCCCGAACCAATTCCTACATTTAAAGAATCTACAAGTTCAACATCAACTTCAGGATTATCTTTTCTTATTTCTTTAGCGATGTTATTAAAAGAATTAAAAGTTCCAGATAATCCGCTCGAAACTGTGACTATCAATATTTTTGTTACTCCAGATTCTATAAGATTATTAAATGCTTTTTTTATAGAAAGATATGTAGGAAGCGATGTTTTTATATGTATTTTTTCCATCTTTTTAAGTAATTCTTTCTCTTTAATCTTGTCATATCTGTCTTCATACTCTTTATCTTCTATAAGTATTATAGAAGGAACCACCTCTATTTTCGAACTTTCTACAACTTCTTTAGGCACTTCTGACATTGTATCTGTTATTATCCCAATCATCTTTTTTCCTCCCAGTTTTTTTGTTTTTTATTTTAAACTTTTGGAATTGTATAAGCTTTATAAATTATAACCAGTTAGATTATACCAAATATTGCAAATTCAGTCAATTACTTAAACATAATTTTTTCGCTCTTTGTTTAATAAAATTTACACTCTTTGTAAATATTATTAACGAAATCAACTTTGTTATGTTACTTAAAATGTGTTTAATATGAAATAATCAACGCAAAATAAAGGAGGGATTCCCGTGAAAGTTACACCTTTAGTTAGAGAAGCGGCAAACAAGTTAGAAACTCCATTTTTAGTTCTTGATTTATCTTATGTAGAAGAAAATTATAAAAGATTGAAAGATTCGATAGAGAACTCCGAGATTTTTTATGCCGTAAAAGCTAATTCTCATACAGAAATTTTATCACTTTTAAATAATCTTGGCGGTTCATTTGACGCTGCTTCAAGAGGAGAAATAAACAAACTTTTAGGGTTAGGAGTAAATCCAAAAAAAATAAGCTTTGGAAACACCATAAAAAAAGAAAGTGATATAAAATATGCTTGGGAAAATGGTATAGAATATTATGCAGTTGATTCCGAAATGGAAGTAGAAAAAATTGCTAAAAATGCTCCAGGAGCAAAAGTTTATGGAAGAATAGCGACAAGCTCAAATGATGCTGATTGGCCTTTATCAGGAAAATTTGGAACAGATGTTGATCATGTTATTGAAATACTTGAATATGCTGATAGAAAAGGATTAATCGCCTATGGTGTTTCTTTTCATGTTGGATCCCAATCCTATAACAAACATAAATGGAAAGAGGCAATTTTAAATGCAAGTGAAGTGTTTGAAAAACTAGCTGCTAAAGATATTCACTTAAAACTTTTAAATCTTGGCGGCGGAATGCCTATTCAACACGTTAAACCTATTCCTCAAGTAGAGGAAATTGGAGAAGTTATAAATGACTCTATAAAAGAATATTTAGGTTGGGTTGATGGGTTAAGAATTTTTTCTGAGCCAGGAAGATCTATGGTGGGAAATTCAGGAATAATGGTTTCTAAAGTTCTTTTAAGAAGCAGAAAAGGTACTCAAAACTGGATTTATCTGGACGTTGGAGTTTTTCACGGTTTAATGGAAACAATTGAAAATTTCAGATATGAGGTTGTTGTTGAAGGAAAAGAGAATCACGAAACATTATCTATGACTCTTGCAGGTCCTTCATGTGATAGTGTAGATACAATTTATGATGAAGTAGAACTTCCGGTAGATATTGATTATGAAGATTTAGTTTATTTTATAAATACAGGTGCTTATACTCTTGAATATGCTTCGCCGCATTTTAATGGAATAACTCCACCAAAACTTTACACAGTTAATGAACTCGAAGCGGCTTTAGAAGCTCTTAAAACAAATACAAATTCTTAGTTCAATAAAACAAAACACGCTTAAAGCGTGTTTTGTTTTATGCATTAGAAAAGGCGAAAGCTAAAAGTTGGTTAGTGAGTCAGAAAAAACGTTTTTAGCTTCATTTCTTTTCGCTTTTAATCTAGTGTAACAGCCACGCTGAACTTTGCGAGGCCACTGAAAAAAACCGAAATAAAC
>CAYZNB010000018.1:29362-29474 GCA_964478535.1 uncultured Thermotogaceae bacterium | reverse complement strand
ACGCTCAGACATGCTATTTTCTTAACGCATTTTATCATCCGCTCAATTGTTTTTTTGACGAAAATTCTCAATTGAGCGCTGATTTATTTCATCCATATTTACCATTAAGGCA
>CAYZNB010000018.1:0-29262 GCA_964478535.1 uncultured Thermotogaceae bacterium | reverse complement strand
TTATAAAAATCAAAAACTTTTTTTAAGCATTTTTGTTTTTCCTAATCAACTAACTCGCTGATTTATTTCATCCATATTTACCATTAAGGCATTATAAAAATCAAAAACTTTTTTTAAGCATTTTTGTTTTTCCTAATCAACTAACTACAAATTATTATGAGTCATACTATTTTACATAGAGCCAATAATTTTTAGATATTTAAATAAATTACAGGGGATGAATTTAATTGAAAGTGTTAATAGTAAATCCTTATATTTACGATTCGGCGGCATATGATTTTTGGTTGAAGCCGTTAGGTTTGTTATATGTTGCTTCGATTCTTCAAAAAAGAGACATTGAAGTCGAAATGATAGATCTTCTTGATAGATATGATGAAAGTATTGATAACAATAAAGAAAAAGATTATTCAACCGGAAAATTTTGTACAGAAGTTGTAGATAAACCTGATATTTTAAAGTTTATTCCGAGAGATTTTAAGCGATACGGTATGCCTGTTGATATTTTTAGGGAAAAATTGAAAAATATAAGGGAAATAGATGCAATTTTTATTGGGGTTACTTTAACGTATTGGTATTATGGAGGTCTTAAAACTGTAGAGATTATTCGAGAGTTTTTTCCAGAGATACCTATTTTTTTAGGCGGTATATATACAAATATTTATAAAAATCATGCTGTAGATGTTTTTTCTAAATTCAACGTTAAAGTTATAAGTAAGATCGGTATAGAAGCGGTTAATGAGTTTTTAGATTTTTTTTCAATGAATAAAATAGATAATTATAATTGGTTTGAAATGAATGATCCAGCTTATAATTTATATAAAAGCAATTTAAAATATGCGGTTATAACAACATCTTTGGGTTGTCCTTATAAATGTTCCTATTGCGTGACTCCTAAGATGTGGCGTTATCAGGTTCGTTCTAATTATATGGTTATTAAAAACATTGAGAATATTTTAAATATACATAACAACATAAAAGATATAGTCTTTTTTGATGATGCATTTTTACTAAATAAAGATTTAGATGATCTTTTAATTTCACTTAAATCTTTTAATATAAATTTTCACCTTCCGAATGGTATTCATGCAAAAATTGTTAATTCAAGAAATTCTAAATTATTGAAGAATGCTGGTTTTAGAGTTATAAAGCTTGGTTATGAAACTTATGATGAAGAAAATCAAAAAATTACAGGTAACAAGGTTAATAATGCCGATCTTATTAATGCTGTAGAATGTTTTAAGGGTGCTGGGATGGATTTAAAAGATATAGGTGCGTATGTTTTATTGAATCTTCCTGGTCAAAAGATTGATGAAATGTATAAAGCGATAGATTTTTGTTTTAAACTTGGAATTAATCCAAATATAAATGAATTTACGTTTATTCCCGGAACTGATGAATATAAAAAATTATTATTTAATGAAAAATATAAGCTGTTTTTAGATCCTCTTCTATTGAACAATACCTATATCCCTTATTGGTATGATGAGGGTTTGAGCATTGATGAAATTAAAAAATTTAAAAATTATTTATCAGCATACAAAAGAAAAAATGCGGGAGGGTGATAATGTGAATAATTTAATTGATCAATTAAAAGAAATAGAGATTAAGTTAGACGAAACTATGGCAAAAGGTGAATTCGAACAATATTTTCATCATTTAGATGATAGAAAAAATATTTTTTTGAAGCTTGAAAAGTTTAAAACTGATGAAAAGATCCAAAAATTAATTTTTGAAGTGATTGAAAAAGATAAAAAAAGAATTGAATTTATTGAAAAAAACATGAAAGATTTGAAGGGTGAAACTTTAAATTTTACAAAAAATAAGAATTTGATGCAAAAAGGTTATTACAATCAAAACATTGGCCAGAGAAAAAAATTTGATAAAAATGGTTAATTTTCAAATACTTGAATATAGATAATTACAACTTATTGCTTTTGAATATATGTAATTAAGTTTAATAATTTTTAAAATGCTATTTTGCTTCAAAAAATAAAAATGACTATAATTATAGTCAAGGGAGTGCAAAGCATGAGTTTTAATAGTGTTGATTTTTTTTCTTTGGCTGAAGCTAAAGCTAAATTTTCTAGTATTATAGAGCAAAGTAAAGAAAAAGATTTGATTATAACGAAAAATGGAAAACCAGAAGCTGTAATAATGAATTATGAAAAATTTAAAAGATTAATTGATTTTGTAGAAGAAGTTAAAGATATTTCTCTTTTAGAAATAAATGAATTAGAAGAATATAAAGAAATTAAAAATTTTTTTAAAAATTATGATATTTAAAGTGGAGGTGTTTTATAAATGGCAAACGTATATTTGGAAAATGTGAATAAAATTTACCCTAATGGATTTCATGCAGCTAAAGATGTTAATGTAAAGATTGAAGACAAAGAATTCGTTGTTTTACTTGGCCCTTCTGGTTGTGGAAAATCTACAACTTTAAGAATGATTGCTGGTTTAGAAGAAATATCTACAGGATCTATAAGAATTGAAGATAGAGTTATAAATGATGTTGAACCAAAAGATAGAGATATTGCTATGGTTTTTCAAAATTATGCATTATATCCTCATATGTCTATTTATGATAATATGGGCTTTGGATTAAAATTAAGAAAAATGCCTAAGGCAGAAATAGATAAAATGGTTAAAGAGGCGGCAAGAATTTTAGATATAGAACATCTTCTTGACAGAAAACCTAAACAGTTATCTGGTGGTCAAAGACAGAGGGTTGCTGTTGGTAGAGCTATCGTAAGAAACCCTAAAGTTTTTTTATTTGATGAACCTTTATCGAATTTAGACGCTAAATTAAGGGTTCAAATGAGAGCTGAATTGAAAAAATTACACAGAAGATTAAATGCAACAATTATTTATGTTACACATGACCAAGTAGAAGCTATGACTATGGCAGATAAAATAGTTATCATGAAAGATGGAATAGTTCAACAGATTGGCGGACCACATGAAGTGTATCATAAACCTAATAATATTTTTGTTGCTGGATTTATAGGAACTCCTGCAATGAATTTTATAAATGTAAAATGTATAAAAGAAAATGGAAAATTTTATGTTCATAACGATACTTTCAAATTAGAAATCCCTGAAAAATTTACTTCTAAAGTTGAAAATTATGTTGATAAAGATGTTGTTTTCGGCATAAGACCTGAAGATATTTATGATAAAAATTTTAGAAATGACGCTACAGAAGCTAACACAACATTATCAAAAGTGGAGGTTGCAGAACCTCTTGGAGCAGAAACATTATTGCATTTAACTATAGTTGGTCATTCTTTAACAGCAAAAGTTAGTCCAAAAACTGTAACAGAAGATGATCAAGATTTTGAAGTTGTTATTGATTTAAATGCAATGCATTTATTTGATAAAGAAACGGAACAAGCAATTTTTTAAATTTTATTATAATTAAAATTGAATAGCGGGATTTTTTGAAGGGGGAAAAAAATGATTTTAAAATTGAAACTGAAGGCAATTCAAGACGACGAAATAAGCCTTCCAGTACATTATAATAGACCTTTACAGGGACTATTTTATAATTTAATGTCAAAAGCTTTTCCTGAGTATCATGATTTAGGAACAAAAGTTGAAAATAAAAAACTTAAACTTTTTACATTCTCAAGAATTTACCCAGAAAATTCTTTTAAAGTACTCGAAAAAAGATTACTGTTTAAAGGAGCTTTTGAGGTTTATTTTGCTTCTCCAATGTCTAAAATAATAGATTCTGTAAATTCCTCTATAGAAACCGAAGAAGTATTTAGACTTGAAAAAAAATATTTTACAATTGAAAAAGAAACAATAAATATTGATGAAATAACAGAAAATATGTATGTGAAAACTTTGTCTCCTATAACTGCTTATTCAACTATAATTTTACCTAATAAAAGTAAATATACTCATTATTATTCCGCATATTCACAAGATTTTAAAAAACTCGTAGAAGATAATATTAAGAGAAAAGCTCAAGCTATGGGTGAAAATTTTGATGATTGCGAGTTGAATATTCAACCTTATGGTATAACTGAAAAAAATGAAAAACTTTTATTTTATAAAGGTATAATAATTAAGGGATGGACAGGTTACTTCAAAATAACTGGAAGTAGAGAATTAATAAAATTAGCCTTAAATTCCGGTTTAGGTGCTAAGAATGCACAAGGATTTGGAATGATTATTCCAGTAATTATTGATAAAAAAAGTAGTCTGGAAATAAATTTTAGTAAAGAAAATATTAATGTATAAAATAAAGTGGCTGTAAAACAGCCACTTTATTTTATTTTATACATCATATTTTACTTTTAAATCTTTATTCGCTTTTAAATCGTCTAGTCTTCTTATTGGTGTTGTATAAGGAGCATTTTTTAATGTATCTGGATTTTCTTTAGCCTCTTCAATAATTTTTTTGAATATTTCTATAACTTCGTCTAATACTTCTTTACTTTCTGTTTCTGTTGGTTCAATCATCATTGCTTCTTTAACTATTAATGGAAAATATACTGTAGAAGGATGTATTCCATAATCAAGCATTCTTTTTGCAAAATCAAGTGTTTTTATTCCGTATTCTTTTAAGAAGCTTCCGTCAACAACAAATTCATGTTTACATATTTCTGGATAAGCAATTGTCATAAAGTCTTTCAAATTTGCCCTTAAATAGTTTGCGTTTAATACCGCCAGTTCGCTTGCTTTTTTTAAACCATCTTTTCCCATAGTTAAGATGTATGCATAAGTTTTAACAAGAACTGCAAAATTTCCATAAAAACTTCTTGTTCTTCCTATACTGTTTTTTACATCATAATCAAAATAGAATCCTTCATCATTTTTGTTAACTACTGGTTTTGGAAGGAAATCTTTTAATCTTTCTTTAACTCCTATTGGGCCACTTCCTGGTCCACCCATGCCATGTGGAGTAGAGAATGTTTTATGCAAATTGAGATGAACTACATCAAAACCATTGTCTCCAGGTCTAACTTTACCCATTATAGCATTTAAGTTTGCACCATCATAATATAATAAAGCGTTATTAGCATGAGCTATAGCTGCAATTTCTTTAATATCTTCTTCGAATAATCCTAATGTATTAGGATTTGTAAGCATTATAGCAGCAACATCTTCTGTCATTGCTTTTTTGTATTCTTCCATGTCTACTCGACCTGTTTTATTTGACTTTATTTCAACAATTTCAAAACCTGCCATAACCGCAGAAGCTGGGTTTGTTCCATGTGCTGAATCTGGCACTATAACTTTTGTTTTATTTTTAAATCCGTTTGCTTCAAGATATTTTTTTATTACAAGCATTCCAGCAAATTCTCCGTGAGCTCCAGCTGCAGGTTGTAAAGAAACCGCATCCATCCCAGTAACATCTGCAAGATAGTTTTGAAGGTTATACATTAGCTCTAAAGCACCTTGAATTGTATATTCTTCTTGATAAGGATGTAAGAATTTAAATCCGTCAAATCCAGCAATTTCTTCATTTACCATAGGGTTATATTTCATTGTACAAGAACCTAACGGATAAAAGCCTTTATCTACAGAATGATTTTTTCTTTCTAGTGCATCAAAATGTCTTACAACTTCTAATTCATGAACTTCAGGTAATTTTGCGTCTTCTTTTCTTAACAAATGATCTTCAAAATCATATTCAATTTTTTCAACTTCCATTGTAGGTAATCTGAATCCTATTCTACCTGGAACAGATTTTTCGAAAATTAATTTCATATTAACGCCTCCAAGAAAGAAACTAAGAAGTCTATGTCTTCTTTTCTATTTAATTCTGTCGCACAGAATAACGCGTGGTTATCCATTTCTTTGAAAAATCGTTTTAAATTTAATGGTCCAAAATATTTTTCTTCTAATAGTTTTTTATTTATTTCATCTATAGAAATTTTTGATTTTAAAACAAATTCATTGAAAAATGGACCTTCAAAAACAGGCTCAAATTTTTCTGTTTTCATCAACTTATCAGCTAAATAATGTGCTTTATGATAATTTTGAAGGGCTACCTGTTTAAATCCTCTTTTGCCTAAAAGACTTGTATGAATAGTTGCGAGCAAAGCATTAAAAGCTTGGTTAGAACAAATATTTGAAGTAGCTTTTCCGCGTCTTATATGTTGTTCTCTTGTTTGGAGCACCATTGCAAATGCTCTTTTACCTTCTTCATCAACTGTTTCACCAATTATTCTTCCCGGCATATTTCTTATATATTTTTTCTTTGAAGCAAAGAGTCCGAATCCAGGGCCACCTAATGATGGATAACTTCCAAGAGGTTGTCCTTCTCCAACAACAATATCCGCACCAAGATTTCCAGGTGCTTCTAATAATCCTAAAGCAATTGGATTAACAACTACTATTAGCATAATTTTTTCAGAGATAATTTCTCTTATAGATTTTAAATCTTCTATAATTCCAAAGAAATTTGGGTATCCTACTATCACACTGTTAGTATTTTCATCAATCTTTTCTTTTAATGATTCTAAGTTGATTCTACCTGTTACTTTATCTATTTCGGTTGTCTGCAAAGTTAAATTTTGAGGTTCTAAATAAGTTTTTGTTGTTTCAATATATTCTGGATGAACGGATTCCGCAATTATTGTTTTATCTTTTTTTGTAACTCTTGCTGCCATTAAAGCCGCTTCTGCAGTTGCTGTCGCACCATCATACATTGAGGAATTTGCAACTTCCATTCCTGTTATTTCACATATCATAGTTTGAAATTCAAACATCATTTGAAGTGTTCCTTGAGAAACTTCAGCTTGATATGGTGTATAAGCAGTTAAAAAACCTCTTTTACTTGCAATTTGATATACTGCTGATGGGATATAATGTTGATATATTCCTGCGCCTCTAAATATACCGTTATCACAAATATTTTTATTTGTTTCTGAAAGTTCATATAAATCTCTTCTCAAGTCCATTTCTGATTCTGTTTCAGGAATATTTAATTCCCCTTCGAAAATTTGAGGAACATCTGCATATAAATCATTGATTTTCTCTACACCTATTTTTTGAAGCATTTCATTTACTTCTTTTTCTGTATGTGGTAAGAATCTGTAATCCAACACAACCTTCACCTCGTTATCAAATTATGAATTTTTTACGCTTCCTCTATAAAAAGGCTTTTTAATTAACACCGCATCCAACATTTTATTTCTCGCTTTAATTTGAATATTTGCACCAATTTTAGAAAATGGTTTTTCAATATAGGCTAAAGCTAAATTTTTTCCAGTTGAAGGAGATTTTGCTCCGCTTGTAATATATCCAATTTTTTGTTCTCCTGAATAAACTTCATATTCATGTCTAACAGGCATTTTGTCTAATATTTCAACACCTCTTAACATTACTTTCAATCCTTCTTCTTTCTGTTTTACAAGCGAGTCTTTTCCCATGAAATCTTTGTTAAAATCAACTGACCATTTTATTCCTGCTTCAAGTGGCGTAGAATTATCATTTAATTCGTTTCCATAAAGCATGTATACCGCTTCAAATCTTAATGTATCTCTACAGCCTAAACCTGCAGGGCTTCCACCAACTTCTTCAGCTAATTCAACAAGTTTTTGCCACATTGCAGGAGCATCATTAGGTTTTAAATAAATTTCAAAGCCATCTTCGCCAGTATATCCTGTTCTTGATAAAAGACATTCAATGTTGTTTACTTTACCTTCTTTGAATTCATAAAATCCTATTGTATCTAATTCAATATCAGTAATTCTTTGCATTAATTCTTGTGCTTTTGGCCCTTGAAAAGCTATTTGTGCATAATTATCCGACATATTCGTCACTTTTACATTGTAAGATTCCGATATTTTTTTTATCCATTCATAATCTTTTTCAATGTTCGAAGCGTTTACTACGAGTAAAATCTTTTCTGTAGAATATTTGTATGCTAATAGATCGTCTACTATTCCGCCTTTTTCGTTACACATAGATGAATAAACAATCTGTCCATTGTTAATCTTATATACTCCGTTAGTTATAAGATAATCTACAAAATCTTGCGCTTGAGTTCCTTCAACTAATATTTCCCCCATATGTGAAACGTCAAATATACCTACACTGTTTCTTACAATGTTATGTTCCTGAGTTATTGAACTGTACCACATCGGAAGTTCCCAACCATGAAAATCAACAATTTTAGCACCGGCTTTCACGTGCTCTGAATAAATAGGGGTTTTTTTACTCATTAATACTCCTCCTCAAAGTGAAATATTTAATTGTTCTTAAAATCTGAAATTATTTCTATCGCTTTTTCATAATCCGATTCATCTACATAAATATCAAAAACTGTTCCTCCACCAAAATATTCCATTCCTATTCCTATAGAGGATTTTTTGATAATTTCAATATCATTTTCTTTTAAAATTTGTTCTATTATATCAAACTCTGGATACTTCACAAACTCTTTTAATATTTTCATTTATTATCACACCTTATTAGTGAGTACAATTTAAAAAAATTGAAATAGCTTTTCTTAATTATATTGTATCACAAACTATGAAATTTTTTTCAATTTTAATAGTCATACATAACAGAAATGTATGACTATTAAAGCTAAATATCTCTCAATATTATAATATTAGTTTATTACATAGAAAATAAGGATTTATTCCAAATGAACAATCGTCCGTAGGGTCGAACCTATGTATTTGCCCAATATAATTTTAAAATTGTTTGATATATTTTTGTGATTTTTTGATATATCCTCAGGCCTGCCACCACATTTTCCGTGAACGTTCACGAAATCAAATTTAATTATAAAAACCTTGTCTAATCAAGGTTGATCATCTGATATTCGTCTTCTTTACGATTGACCTAATTAAATCATTACGATAAAATTAATAGAAATAACTTTTTAAAAACTGGGGGGCGATTCGATTTGTTTTATAAGTTTAAATCTATTAATGGTAAGATATTATTTTATTTAATTAGTTCTATGATAATTTTATTCGCTGTTTTAACTTTTATTATTTTCAATCAAACAAAAAATTCTACTTTGTCATTAACTGAAGATTTTTCAAAACAAATTGTTATTTCAAGAGCAGAACAGATTGGTGATTGGTTGCATTCTAAACTTGAAATAGTTGAATTATTTTCATCAAGACTTGAAATTAGTTCGATGAATTGGTGGTCTATGCAAGAGTTTCTTGAAGATCAAGTTGAAAAGAACAAAGATGTTTATGATTATATTTTTATTGCTCATTCTGATGGTTTTGCTGAGGGTACTTCTGATTATAGATCTGAAATTGAAAACGAAAATTTCTTTAAAGAGATTATGAAAAATAATCAAAGATATATTATTAGCGATCCTTTTATTTCTACTCATACTAATAATCCTATCGTAGTAATTGCTCATGCGGTTTATGATTTTGATAATTATCTATCAGGTTTTTTAGCTTTCGCAATAAAATTAGAGGCTTTTTCAGATATTGCTTCTTCTATTAGTATTGGTGAAAGTGGATTTGGTTTTATAGTTGATGGTGCTTCAAGGGTTATTGCTCATCCTAATGAAATTATTGCTATGAAAATGTATTTATCGGAATCTGATAGATTGGGTTACAAAGGGCTTACAGATATTTCTAGTAATATGATTGCGGGTCGCTCGGGAATGGGAGAGTTTACAGATAATAATAATGAAGAAAATGTTTTAATATATACTTCTATTCCTAATTCAAATAATTGGTCGCTTGCTGTTCAAATTCCACAGAGAATGTTAATGGAAAATGTGAATAATTTATCTCGAATTGTTTTAATAATAATATTAGTAATTTTATTTGTTATGATTGTTATTGTATTTATTATTGGGAAGATGATTTCTAATCCCATAAAATATTTATCTGGGTTAATTTCTAGATTTGGTTCGGGAGATTTTACAGTTAATTTTGAATCTAAATCAAAAGATGAAATAGGTCAAATGACTAATGCTTTATCTGATATGACTGATGAGTTAAGAAGTTCTTTTTTAACTATTAAAGAGTCTACGTTTAATTTAAAAGAGTCTTCTGATAAACTTGCAGATATTTCATCGATTACTAATAACAATACTGAAGAAATTGCAAGAAATACTGATTATATAAATAATGATGTTCAAAATACTACCGCTTCTATAGAAGAGGTTACCTCTGGGATTGATGAAGTGTCTTTATCTGCTCAAAATATTTCAAAACTTGCTCAAAATTTAAATGAAAAGTCTATTCAGATAAGAAATTCTAGCGAAGAGGGTCAAAATAGTATTTTTTCTGTATTGTCTCATTTAAAAGAAACGGAAAATCAAACTAAGCAAACTGCTTTGGTAGTTGGTGAAGTAAAAAATAAATCTCAAAATATAGAAAAAATTGTAGAAAAAATTAATTCTATTGCAGAACAAACGAATCTTTTAGCTCTTAATGCTGCAATAGAAGCTGCGAGAGCAGGTGAAGCGGGAAAAGGTTTTGCAGTTGTCGCTGATGAGATAAGAAAATTAGCCGAAGAAAGCAAATATACAACGAATGAGATTTCTAATATTTTAAATCAGATTAGAAAAAATGCAGATGATGCTGATAAAGCTACAAAACAAACTGTAAAATTTGTTGAGACTGTTAATAAAGATTCTAATTATATTAATAAGAGTTTTAAAAAAATTGCGAATGAGATTATGGAAATAAACGAAATGATAGAAACTCTTACTGCAACGAGTGAAGAACAGAGCGCTTCAAGCGAAGAAATTGCTGGAGCTATGGAAAATTCGTCTAAAGCTATGTACGATGTTAATGAAAAAATTAGTATTATGACAATTTCGGTAGATGAAACAGCTAAATTAACCGATAAGGTTAATGTATTAAGTCAAGAGCTTAATGGACTTTCCGAAAAATTAGAAGAAAATTTGATGAAATTTAAATTGTGAATTCTGTAGGGGCGAACCTATGTGTTCGCCCAATATATTTTTTTTGATTATTTGATATATCATTAGGACAGACTCGCAGGTCTGTCCTAACATTTAATCAGTTTTTCCAATTTCCCTATGCTTAAAAGCATAGTTTTTTTATTTTTATAATTATGGTATAATTAATAAAAATGTATGGAGGTTTTTTATGTTTATTAATCATATTGCTATATGGGTAAATGATCTTGAAAAAATGAAAAATTTTTATGAAAAATTTTTTTCTGGTAATAGTAATGAAAAATATTCAAACCCTAAAAAAAATTATGAATCTTATTTTATTTCTTTTGATTCTGGTGCAAGGATTGAACTGATGAAAAAATTAGAGATAACTGATTCAAAAGCATTTGATCTAATTGGTTATGCTCATATTGCTTTTTCTGTTGGTTCTAAAGAAAAGGTTGATGAGATAACTGAAAATTTTAGAGAAAATGGTATAAAGATTTTTTCAGAGCCAAGAACGACTGGTGATGGTTATTATGAGAGCGTTATTGAAGATTTTGAAGGAAATTTGATTGAGATTACTGAATAATTAGGATGGTGGAATTTTGTATTTAAGATTAATTTCTTTTTTTATATTATTTTTAATTCCAAGTTTTTATTTAGTTCATGATTTTATTTTTTTTCTTAACGAAATTACGTTATTTTCTTTTATTTTTATTATTATTTTATTTTTTTATTTATTCATTTTAAAAAAAGAATTTAATTCTATAGTAAGTGAAAAAGAATCAAAAAATTCTATAAATATTTATACTGTTTTCTATACTTTTTTAGGTGGTATCATAACATATCATTTGAATATTCATTTTAGTTTAGGGGCGGTTATTGCTTCAGCTTTAACAGGTATTATTGGCGTGACTGCTTTAAAAAAATATAGCATTGCGATTTACTGCGGTTCTTTTGTAGGGATGATTTCGGGACAATTAACTGCAGGTTGGATTGAAGTTTATTTAACTTCTTTAGTTGCAGGTTTTATTTTTGATATTTCAAAGGATAATTTTAAAGGATATGGAGGAAAATTAGGTGCAATAGCTTTTTCTTCATGGATTTTAATGTATCATTTTTCTGATTTTGAATTATTGAGACCTATTTTGGATTGTAAAACAGGTGTTGAAATAATCATACTGAGTTTTATAGGAGTTTTATTAACTTTTTTTCTTCACGCTTATATTAATAATGATGCTGTTTTATCTTCTTCTTTAGTTAGTTTAATAGGAGCTATGATTTTCCCTGTAATTTTTCCAGAAAGTAAAGAAGTTTTTGCTTTGCTTTTTATGGCAGCTACTTTTGCTGGTATGGGTTCTAAAGAAAAATTAGACGGGATTCATAAAATATTACTAACTTCAGTTTTAGTTGCGTTTTTATTTTTTTATACTTTTAGTAATCTTGGTGGAATAGGAGGAAAACTTGGGACTATAGCTTTTGTAAGTATAATTGCTTCTGATGGTTTTTTTAAATTTATTAATAATTTTGCATTTTTAAAAAACAAATCCTTATAAAAGGGGGCTTTAAAATGTCCTTCATTGTTGATGAAGAGATAATTCTTAATGACGAAACTGATTTACTTAAAACGCAGGTATACTCAGAAACTTTGTTTGATATTACAAAAGAAAAAAAAGATGGTTCTGTTTTTAAAATTGGATTATTCGGAAAAAGAGGTTCCGGAAAATCTTCTATTTTAAAAACATATGTTAAAAAATTGGAAAAAGAGTTGAAAAATGATATAAAGATTATAAATTACGATGCTTTGTTAAATACAAACGATGAATTCCACAACTCTTTTATTAAAAATTTTCAAAAACAGTCTGGTATGGAAAATTCTGAAGAACTTGATTTGAAGTTTACAAGCACTTCTGAAGAATATGAGCATAATATAAATGTAAAAAAGAAAAAGATTTCTAATATAGCAATATTTTTACCTATGCTTTTGTTACTTTTATTGCTTTTTCCAAATGTAAATTTATATTTTTCTATTTTTATAATTTTTATTTCTCCTTTGTTAACTTTTTTGGGTTATTTGATGAAAGATTCTTTGACTTCTTACAAGATAAAAATGAGTAAAAACGCACACTTTTCTTCTGAAGAATTTCAAGATATTATAAATGAAGGAGTTATAAGGCTTACTAAATCTTCTAATTTGATCAGATGGTTTAAAGAGGATATTTTATTAAAAGAAAAATATTGTCATAAAGTTGTTTTTGTTATTGAGAATATAGATAAATGTTCAAATGAAAGAGTAAAAGAAATTCTTACTCAATTAAGAAAAACTCTTAATATTCAAAATACTATCTTCATACTTGAAGCTGATGAAGAAGTTTTAAGAAAAATTGTTAAAGATTCTTTTTATGAAGAAAATGAAGTTTTTAGAGATGTTTTTAATTTAATTATAAGATTAAAAAATTATACATCAAAAGATTTATTTAATTTTACTAACAATGTAATTGAAAAAAACAGTTTAAATTTTTCTACTATAGTTGCGGATATGGTTTCTCAAGAATTTTCAAATAATCCGAGAAGAATTATTCATTTCTTAAATAATTTGTTTGGTGAATTGCAGTTTTGTTTAAATCAAGAAAAAACAGGCTTACTTAAAGGTGTTTCTGAAAATGTAGAGTTTCTCGCAAAAATTCTTTTGATTAAAGAAGAATGGCTTGATTTGTTTGAGAAAATTAATGATAATCCTGATTTGCTAAAAGTTATTGATAATAATTTAAAAAATAATTCTTTTGAACACAGATTTATTGATCAAAAAGAATTTTTTGTTGTAGATGAAATTTCTTTAGATAAACAACAGTACCTTTTTTTCAGCCGGACAAGAACTATAAATTCTCAAAATCCTCAATTGTTTTTAATAAATAAGAATTATGATTCTGATATTCCTGAAAAATTAATAGAAAAACTTTTTACTTCTAACTGGTCTGAAATAAAACAGATTTTGAAAAGTAACAACATAAATTCTAACAGATTTGTAGAAATTATTTATGATTTGCTTGATGATACTATTAATAAAAAGAATCTTATTAATACGAGCGGATTTAATTTATTAAATATATATTTTAACTTTGTCAATGACGAGGAATATAGCGATATATTTGATAGAGTTTATAAAATGTTTGAAACTTTTATAGATAAAAAAACTCTTAATACAGATTTAATTTTTAATTTTGATGTGGAACCTTTGCTCAATTATGCTTTTAGTTTAAAATCAAAAGATGAATTGTATTTGAGAGATTATATTGCTGAAATAATTAATGAATTCGCTGAAAATGTTCCCAATAATCTCATAAAAAAATATTTAGAAATTTTCTCTTTAGATTTTGAATCTTTGTCTTTAATAAAAAATACTTTTTCTAAACTTATGCTAGAAAACCTTGATTATCTCGAAGAATTTAAAAGTGTTTTAGAGAATCCAAAAACTGTTAAATTTTTAATTGAAAGTGTTTATATAAAAAATACTATAAATATTGTAAATGAGCTAAATGAAGATAATAAAAAGAGATTAAATTTTATTGAATTTTTAAATAAAAATGATTCTTTAAATTCTGAAGAAAGAATGATGTTGTTAGGTAAGATAATTATATTGATTGATGAAAAAAAGAAAAATGAAATGAATTATTTCTTAAATTACTTGAATAAAATAATTTTAAAATTTGATTCTGATATTTTTGATAAAAATTATGTTTTAAAAATACATAGTATTTTTGAATCTTTGATAAAAGAGAAAGAAAATAATGAAAATGTGAATTTGTTGATCGATATTCATTATAATACTTTGAAAAAGATTAAAGATAAAAAATTATTTGAAAATCTTATTACACTATTTAAAACAAACGAATATGATGTTAAATCTAATGAAGCAATTTTAAAACTTGTGAATGATTATAAAATTGAAAATTTAGATTTTGTTGATTATTATATCGATAAATTCAGAACTGTTTCCAACATAGATAAAAAGGATAAAATTTCTCAAACTTTAATTCAGTTAATGTTTTTATCTATGGAAAAGAAAATGCTTGAAGAAAAAGTGATTTATGAAATTATTAATATGTTTTTTGAAGAATTGTTTAATATCAAACCACTTAACGCTGAAATTCCTTTAAAATGGCTTGAAAAAACTGCAAAATTTATTCATGTAAAACATATATTTGAAGAGATTATTTCTAAATTAACTTCTAAAGAGCATTTTAATAGAGTTCTTTGGATTGCAAATAAAACAGATGCTGATGATTTGAAAAGGTTTATAGTAAAAAATACTATTGAAGCATGTAAGTCGTATTATGATTTAAAACAGATTATAGGTTTGATTGAAGATAATTTAAATAATGATTATGACTATATAATAGATCCGCTTCTCGATTTATTTAAATTTGTAACTCACGATAACAACCCGGAATATCATAAAGGAATAATTGAAATATGCGTTTTGAAAAAGAATCTTTTTAATGAGGAAAATTTTTCAATTATTGCTGATGAATTAAAACCTTTATTAATAAGCAAATCTAAATCTAATAATAAATTTGCTTTGGCCAGTTTGTTAGAAATTTTTGATAATATTCCTAAGAAAAAAATTGGTTCTTTGAAAAACATATTAGTTGACGAAAATTTTGAGACAGAAAATGACGAAGAATTTAAAACCATTTTAGAAAAGATAAAAGAAAAATTTAAATTGAAATAAAAATAGGTGATGCATAGCATCACCTATTTTTATTTCATTATTTCTTGGTAATCACCTCAGAAATGGTTTGAAAATTATAGAGTAAAAATATTATAAAAAACTTGACATTCTCATATTTTTTGCGTTATAATATTCAGGAAGTTAGTGCTAGCTAGCAAAAAAATAAAAGAAGGAAAAATTTTATGAATAAAACAAAACAAAAAATATTTAATGAAGCTTTAAATTTATTTTCTGTATATGGTTATGGCAATGTTTCAGTAAAAGAAATAGCAGAAGCTGTAGGCATTCGCGACAGTTCGATTTATAAACATTTTAAGAGCAAGAAAGATATTTTTGATATGATTATTGAGGTCGCTTCCTTACAAACAAAAAATATTTATAAGCAAATTAATATACCAGATATTAACAATATTTCATCAGATTATGCTTTGATGACTACAGAAACTTTGGAAAAATTATGTTTTGAAATATTTATGTTTTATTTAAAAGATGAGATCGTTTCAAAATTCAGAAAAATGCTTACAATTGAACAATACAGTAATTCACAAACATCTCAATTATATTATAAAATTTTTATTCAAGAGCCTTTGACATACGAAACATCTTTATTTCAATATATGATAGAATCAGGTTTTTTTATTAAAAGTGATCCAAAAGAAATGGCTTTTAATTTTTATTCACCCTTATTTTTAATGCTTTATATATACGATCACCAAGAACAAAACACTGAAGAAATTTTAAGATTAATTAAGAATCATATTCAAGCTTTCTCTTCAAAATATAGAAACAAGTAATATATGATTATGAAAAAATTTTTATTCTTGACAGTTTTATTATTAATTCAATATATTTAATTGCAAAAAGAAATTAAAAAGGCTTTAGAAGAATTTATATACTCAGAAAAATAAGTTAATTTCTTCTATAATAAAAAATTTTTAATATTATTAAAAAGGAGATTATTATGAAAACAAACATTTTTTTTGAAATTCAACATTTTCAAGAGCTTCGCTTTATTGGAAAAGAAGTTATCGTTGGCAAAAAAAATCCTGTTCCGCAACTTTGGAAAAAGATGCTTGCTGATGGGACAAATGAATACCTTCAAAATCTTCCTAATCGTATTTCTCCTATAGGAGACACTATAGGTTGGATGGGAGATTATAATCATCAAACAAAGGAATTCACTTATATTGCAGGTATATTTACCAAACCGAACACAGTTGTACCTAAAGGTTTTTCTTATCGTGAAATTCCTACTTGCCTTATGGGTATTGGATGGATACAAGGTATAACATCAGATTTATATAAAGGAGCTCATAAAAAAACAGAGAATATTTTGCGACAAAATGGGTATATTCCTGATTACTCAGTTGTTGGAATTTCAATGGAATATTATTCTTTTGAAAAGTACTCAAAAATCAAAGAAGATGGCAATAACTTATTCACATTTGGATATTTTTTACCTTGCAAAAAAATATAATAAAAATTTATATTAAATCGGTCTGAATCCTAAAAATTGGAAAACACAAAGCAGAAACAGAAAAATTATTAACGATAAAAAATGAGTCTTTTTTATTATCTTAAAAAGAAATAAATCATTGTGAAACTTATAAGAAGATTTAAATCTAAGAGAACTATGAGGTCTAATGCTATGATAAAAAAATAAATAAACCAAATATTTAT
The DNA here is from genome assembly GCA_964478535.1 of uncultured Thermotogaceae bacterium. Classification (GTDB taxonomy): domain Bacteria; phylum Thermotogota; class Thermotogae; order Petrotogales; family Petrotogaceae; genus CAYZNB01. The sequence goes on along the minus strand of CAYZNB010000018.1, from coordinate 11,992 downwards.
TATAAACATCTCTAGCGATAATAAAATTATTGATTCTATGAAGAAAAGAGCGGATAAAATTGTTTATTGATAGTTAGGGCTTGTAAAAATTATTGAAATATATAAATAATATAAAAACTTTTTTTACGCTCTGTTATCCCAAATGATATTTTTTTGAGGAGAGATCTGCAAACTTTTATTTTTTATTAAATTATTCCAAAGCTTAAAACTACAAACCTGCAGATTTCTCTACAAAAGAAGTACTCTTTTTTCGTTCGAAATGACAAATCACTTAATTCTCTTTTTCCTTTAAATTGCTTTTTTATCCTATTTATAATTTCCAACTTTTCTTATTTCCAACAAAGTATTATTAGCAATAAATTCTCTCTGTAAATTAGAGTGATGAGATTCAATAAAAGCTTTAGAATTATGATTATTTTTGTAACCAAATTCACGAGAATACCTTTATTTTTATAAGAAACTTCTGAATAAATTAGACTTAAATTGAGGATCATTATAAGTTCTAATAATGAAATTAAACAATTCAGAATTTTTTAATTTAAAAGGACTTGAAAGAGAATTAATAAATCTCTTTAGCTTTACAAGAATTACCACTATAAGTACAAACAATATTTCCGTCAAAGATATCAATAACGCCAAAAATCATAACAAAGCCATCATTAGTAGAAACGGAAATTAATATCAACAGCTTCCCAATACTAATTAAAAGCAGTAACATCATGATCTTTATTCTTCAGAGGTGTTTTTCTTTTTTAGCTTTCTTGTTAAGACCCTATTCTTTTTTCAACTGATTAAAAATCATTTGAAACCCAAACAAAATTTTATTAAAATCATCTTTTATAGTAATTAGATCATTTTGACCTCCAAAATTCTCTATTATTTATTGAATGCTCCTTATTTTAATAAATAATTTTCTATTTCTTCTAAAATACTTTCTAATTCTCTAATTAAAGGTTTTATTTCTTGTTCTTGAATTAAAATATTTTTATCCATTTCTGAAAACACTTTATCTATTTCAAGATAGATTATAGAATTCTTTTCATTTAGCCTTGATTTTAGTTCCTCTTCAAATTTTTGAATGCTGCTATCAATTTCTTTTTCAAAGTTTTTTAATAAAGAATTTCTTTTAAATACTGAAAAAATACTTGCTGTTAATATCCCGGTTGTTGCAAGTATTCCTCCTGTTATATCAAATAAAGCGAGTTGTGTACTGAAATTTAAAATAACCCCTATTATTGCTACAGTAGAACCTAATGCAACTGTTTTACCTACTTCATTAATGTTTTTATCTGAAAGAAGTGTAAAAAAACCATCTTTTTTTAACAAATACTCAAGTTTTTCTTCGAGTGTTTTTATCGTTTTTTCTCTGTTTGCTGCTATATCATAAAATATTTCTTCTGAGCTATCTTTCTTTTTTAATTTTGAATTACTGAAAGAATTGATTCTCAACATATTCTTTTTGAGTGTTTCGGTATATGATTCAATTCTTTCTTTATAAATATCGTTGAAATTATTTTTTAGGTTTTCCTGAAAATCTTCAAAAGTTTTTTCAAGCCATACTTTTACAGACTTTTCTTTTTTAAAAGTTGATGAAAATTGTCTTTTTAATATTTTTAATAATTTCATTTCATCTGAAATAGTATTTTTTATGTTAAATGAAAATTCCTGATATCTTTTTACAAGAGCATCTACTAATGAACCTAATTCATATTCAGAGTTTAATCTTAATGCTTCAATTTCTTTTTTTATCTCAAGCCTTACTTTTTTTTCGCTTTCTATTATGTTTTGTTTTTCATTCAAATCGTTTATAAATTTTGCAATAATTGTTTTAAAAGTGTTTAATATGGATTCGATTTTTAAAGAATAATTTTTTTCGTTCATCAGTTTTGAAGAAATATATTTATATAGTTCTCTAAATCCTTTTTCTTCAGAATTTTCAATTTCTAATTTTGCAGAAACAGGAAATATTTTAGGTTTTTCTATTCCATGTTTTTTAGCATATTCTTCAATGCTTAGCAAATTATCTTTTAATTCCAATTCTGAAGCAATATCCGTTTGTTGCATTATAAAAATAACATTTTTTTTCCATTCCGAACTTACAAAATCTAAAAATTCCCAAGCGCTTTTTGTGTGAGGGTTTTTTGAAGAAAATACAAATATTATTAAATCACTTTTCGGTATAAATTCTTCAGTTATTCTCTGATGATTTTCAACAACAGTGTTTGTTCCTGGGGTGTCTATTATAGAAATATATTTTAAAATATTTGATGGGAAAAAAATTTGTTTTATTTCTGAAGTTAAAAATTTTTCTTCCTCTTTATTTCCATATTCAATTTTATTAATAATATCTGTAGTAGGTCTTGCCCCAACTTTACATACATCAGCTTTTAGCAAAGCATTTATGAAACTGCTTTTCCCAGATTTTACTTCTCCAACTACTACAAAATTAAAAGGAGAAGATATTTCTTTTATTAAATCATCTATATGACCTGAATGTTCTATTATATTCATTTTTTTTGATTGTGTTTTAACAAGATTCATTTTTTCTAAAAATTTATTTTCAAAATCTGTTTTCAAGTTTTGAATATCTTCAAAAATCATGACCCACCTCCAAATTTATATTTTCATTTACTTATATTGTATCAAAAAACTTTGAATAAAAGAAATAATTTTAAAAATAGCTTATATTATGTATTCTTGAAAAAACTTTTTGAATGTAATTTAATAGACTATTTTTAAAAAGATAAAAAATCTCATTAGATCTTTTCGAATCTTCTGAAAAACTATTTATCAATACAGATATTAATCCTATTTTCATAAATTAATTTCCGATTTAATTATTTTTATATTAAAAAATAATAAATTTTATCATATTAAAAATTTTTTTTGTTATAATAGTTTTAGAGATTTGAAAAAAATATTAGAAAAAATCTTTTTATTCTAAAGGAGTTTTTTAAATGTGGGGAATTATTGGAACATGGGAAATGGTTTATGATGGAATAAGAAAAGGAGAAGATATTTTAGAAAGAAATGGTCATATATTCGACGCAATAGAATCATGTATTAAAGAAGTGGAAAATTGCAAAGAATATACCTCGGTGGGATATGGAGGTCTTCCTAATGCTTTAGGTAAAGTTGAATTAGATGCAGCTTTTATGGATGGAAATACTTTAGCTATAGGAGCAATTGCTTCTATTAAAGATTTTGCAAACCCAATTTCTATTGCAAGAAAACTTATGTTTGAAAAATTTAATAATTTTTTAGTTGGAGAAGGTGCAGAAAAATATTCGGAAAATGAAGGATTTGAAAAAAAAGATATGCTAACTGAAGAAAGTTATAAAAAATGGGTAGATATGAAAAATAAAATAGAAAAAGATAATTTATCTCCTTATATCGGTCATGATACTGTATGTGTTGTTGGTCTTGATAATGAAGGAAATATGGCTACAGGAACATCTACAAGTGGCTTATTTTTTAAAAAAGCTGGAAGAATTGGAGATACCGCTATACCTGGTTCAGGTTTTTATGTTGATAGTGAGATAGGTGGAGCTTGTGCTACAGGGCTTGGAGAAGATATTATGAAAGGATGTGTTTCATTTAAAATTGTTGAATTTATGAAATTAGGGTTTTCTCCGCAAGAAGCTTGTAATAAAGCTGTTTTATCTTTACACAATAAATTAATTCAGAAAAAAGGAAAATCTGGAGATATTTCTGTAATTGCAATGAATAATAAAGGAGAATTTGGAGCAGCTACAAATATTGAAAAATTTCCATTTGTCGCTTCAACAAAAAAAGAATCCACAAAACTATATATTGCTTCTTTCAATTCAGGAAATTTTTTCATTACAGAATACAGATAAAATAAATCATTATTAAAAAAGAGGATTTATATTTCAAAATATTTTACGTAACCAATGAAAAGTCTTTTTGATTGTATTTATCCATAAAATTTTTGAGACTTTGTAAATCTTTGTGAAGAATTATGAAAAGTTGTAAAATATGTTTAGAAAAAAATGTGTGAATTGTCATTTCGAAAAAAAGTCTTTCTTTCGAAAAGAAATTTGCGGATTTTTGGTTTTATGTTTTGGAATATTTTATTAAAAAATCTATGAAAAAATTAAAATATGAAGTGAAAAAATAAAAATTTTATTTATTTTATTTTTAATTTTTGCGATGGATAAAGCGTATAAGGTTCTTTCAAATTATTTAATTTTATAATTTCTTCAACATTTATTCCTATTTTTACAGATATATTGAATAAAGTATCTCCTTTTCTTATTTCATAATATCCTGAACTCCAATCAAAACTCAAAGGAATATTATTAAAATGCTCGTATTGTTGAATAAAGTCCATAACCTCTCTATTCAAAGTATAATTCACATCATATAATTTTTTATAATGTTTATAAGCTTCATCAAAATCACTATTCCAAACACTTATTTTACCCAACTGATTTAGAATATCATTTGAATGAGAATCATAATTCTTTAAGAATTTAATCGCCTCAGAATATTTTTCTTGCCAAGCAAGATTATTAGAATATGCAATCAGGAGTTCATCGTTTTTAAATAAAATTAATAGTTTATCGAATATTTCTTCTGCTCTAGAAAATTGTCCTATTCTAGATAAGTAAAGAGCTTGAGAAAAAAGCGAATCGTAATTTAAAGATAATTTTAACTCCTGCCCTTCAATAATTTTATATGGTTCTTTCAAGTTGTTTAATTGAATAATTTCATTAACACTTATTCCTGTCTTTCTAGATATACTAAATAGAGTATCACCATACTGAATTTTATAAACAGTAGATTTAGCTTCTTCGCTAGTAAAAATTCCATATTCTCCAAAAATTTTTATAAATTCTAAAGCGTTTTCTTCTAAATCATAATCATTATCTTTTAAAAAAGAATAAATTTCATAAGCTTGATCAAATTCTTCTGCCCAAAAATAAATTTTTGCTAAATTAGATTTTATATCGTAATCTTGATTTTCAAAATTTAAAAGTAAAATTTTAGCTTTATCAAATTTTCCTTGCCACCCTAATAAATTTGTATAAGATATAATCATGTCTTTATTTGTGTTATCCATTCTCATTAGCTCTTCAAAAAGTTCTTCGGATTTTTCATAATTACCACTCCAAGACAATTCTAAAGCCTGTTTATAAAAATACTCAAAAAATACAGGAAATATTAAAGCGTTTAAAAACAAAAATATTATCACAAATAAGAATAGCTTTTTCATAATTTTTTCCTCCCTTTTGTTAAACCTTTATGTTAAGTATTTTCAAAGAATTTCTACATCAAAAGATTTTTGATTATTTTTGATTCTATTTAATAAATTATTTGGAATAGTGTTTTTATCATTATGAATAATTTTTTTTATTTTGTTTTCGGATTTAATTACACTTATAAAATTTGGCTCAATAATCAAACCTCTACCAATTGCCATTAAATCATATCCTATATCTTCAGCTTTTTTTAAATCGTCAATAGAAAAAACAGATCCAACTCCTATTAAAGGAATTCTATTTTTTATAGTTTTTAATAACCTTTTTCCAATAATAAAATTATTTTTATTTCTTATAGATGATTGATTATAAATACCTAATGAAACGTGCAAATAATCAATTTCTTTATCGGATAATTTATCAATAAGTATTAAAGTATCTTCAAGCGTAATTCCAGGATCTTCTTTTTCTTCAGGAGAAAATCTATAACCAATAATAAAATTATCTTTATTCATAATTTTCCTTGCTTCAATACACTTATCTACAATTCTTAAAGGGAAATTTAATCTTTTTTCAATATTTCCACCCCATTCATCTGTCCTTCTATTTGAATGCGGGGAAAAAAATTGTTGAATTAAATAAGTATTAGCACCATGAATTTCAATGCCATCAAATCCAGCTTTAACAGACCTTATAGTGACTTCATAAAAAGACTCTATAATTTTTTCTATTTCATCATTTTTTAATTCTCTTGGTATAGAAGCATTAACTCGTTCAGCTGGAATTGGAGAAGCACTTACTATATCTTGAAATTCACTTAAATCTTTTGCTGCCATTCTTCCAGGATGAAATATTTGAAGAATAGCTTTAGCACCGCCACTTTTAATAACATCAGCTAAATTTTTTAAAGAAGGAATAAAATCATCATGTCCTGCATAAAATTGATTTTCAAAACCTTGACTACTATGCATAGTGTATGTTGTTGCAGTAATAACCATCCCAACTTCTTTAGCTCTTTCTTTATAATAAATTAATTCTTCATCAGAAACAGTACCATTTTTATTTCCAGAATATGTTGTCATAGGTGCCATTACTAAAGCATTTCTTAATTTTGTTTTTTTATTTAAAATATATTCTTCAAAATATTTCATGTTAACCTCCAAAAATTTATTTTGATTATAAATTAAGGTGCTCTGCAAAAGATAGTGGCTAAAATTATTGAACAATAGTTGGTTATTTAAAAAATTATTGAAGTGTATAAATAATCTAAAAACTTTTTTACACTCTCACCACTGTCATCTCGAACGACGTTTTTTGGAGGAGAGATCTGCGTACTTTGAATTTTTATTAAAATATTTAAAAACATAAAACCACAAACCCACAGATTTCTAATCAAAAGAAGAACTCTTTTTCGTTCGAAATGACAAATCTCATAATTTTCTTTTCCTATTTATAAGTTTTAATGTTTTATAATTATCCACAAAAATTTTCAGAGATCCATAATTTAATTATATCTTTTTTTGACTTAAAAAACAAAAAAATATAATTATTTTTAAGATATAATATAAATAGATATTCATTATACGTTAAAATAAACTTTTATGATATTCTAGAATATTTTAATTAATTATTTTATTAAAATCGTTTTTTATTTTTTAAGAAATTTGTGTTACAATATGAACAACAAAGAAAATAAATTTTTTATAGTTTTAAATATGATCGGTTTATTTTGAAAAAATAAATAAAACCAAGAGATTGGTAATTACTTTTTAGCATGAAGGAGATAAATAATAATGCATTACTTTGTTGAACTCATAATCGTATTAATTGGGATGTTTTTTACTGCTATTCTTTTTTTTCGTTTGCCAGTATTACCTTTAGTTAAAATTAATAAAAATGATTATCCTAAAGTTTCTATTATTATCCCTGCCCGTAACGAAGAAAAGAATCTTGCTCTTTTGCTTAAAGATTTGAGTTTACAAACGTTTCCAATTCATGAGATTTTTTGTGTTGATGATAATTCAGAAGATGCAACTGGTAAAATCGTTCTGGCTAATGGTTCAAAACTGATTTCTTTAAATGATAAACCAGAAGGCTGGGTGGGTAAATCATGGGCTTGTCAAAATGGTGCTAATGAAGCAAAAGGTGATTTATTATTATTTCTTGATGCAGATGTAAGATTTGGTAAAGAAGGTATATATAGATTGGTTCAAACATATATGGAAGAAAAATGTACTATTTCTGTACAACCTTATCATAAAACAGAAAAAGCATACGAACAATTTTCAATGTTATTTAATTTAATCCAATTTGCTGCAAATGGTGTATCTTTACCAAAAACTTATAATATAGGCCTTTTTGGTCCAATTATTTTAATTTCACTAAAAGATTATAAAAAAGTAGGCGGACATGAAAAAGTTAAAGATAAAATTATAGAAGACGTGGATTTAGGGATAGAACTGAAAAAAGCTGGATTAACCTTTAAACTTTTTCTCGGCGATAAAGATATTTCTTATCGTATGTACAGCAAAGGTTTTCAGGAATTGTTCCAAGGTTGGACAAAAAATATAGCTTCGGGAGCAGCAAAAACACCGATTCCAATTTTTTTATTAGTTTTTTTCTGGATATCTTCACTTATAGCAATTCCTTTAAATTTATTTAAAAACGCTTTGATTTTAAATTGGACATTACTCGCATTGTATTCTTTTTTATATATTATGATGATGTTGATTTTGTTTAACTTATCGAAACGTTTTGGGTATTTTCAAAAATGGGCTATTATTTTTTTCCCTATAATAGTTTTAGAATTATTAGCAGTATTTTTTGTTTCGACAATAAAAAAAGTTTTTGGTCTAAAAGTCACGTGGAAAGGACGAAAAATCAAATCGGAGGCACGTTAAAGATGCAATTATTTTTTTTATCCGATATATGGACATTAATACTATGTTTTGTTCTATGGCCTATTTTTCAAACAGGTGCTGCTTTAATATGTTTTTATCTTCCGGATAAATTTTTTTTACCAGAGCGTTTTTTTTATCGCACACGCACTTTTGAGAAAAATGGTCGTATATATGAAAAAATATTTTTCGTAAAACGTTGGAAACATTTATTACCTGACGGCGGAAGAGCTTTTGGGATTAGTGGATTCAAAAAGAAAAAAATGGAAAACTTTTCTATAGATTATATGGAACGTTTTTTGATAGAATCCGCAAGAGGCGAAATGACTCATTGGATAGCTATATTCCCTTTTTGGTTTTTTGGATTTTTTACACCAATGCCAGTAGTTTGGTTCATGTTATTTTATGCTTTATTAGTAAATATGCCTTGTATAATAGTTCAAAGATATAATCGACCTCGTATTCAACGTTTAATTGAAAAAAAACTAAAAAAAAGGATATAAAAATATGACTTCTATTATTTTTAATGAATTAAAAACTAATTATAAATTAAATATAGAAAAAATTGAATTGCATAGAGATATGATAGGGTACGTTTTTTTTGTTTTAACAGACAAAAAGAAATATGTTTTAAAAATCTCTAGACCTATAAATACTAAAAAAGCATTGCAATCGATAGAAATAATTGAATTTCTTTCAAGAAATGATTACCCAGTTCCCAGAATAATAAAATCAATATCTAATAAAAGTTATATAAAACTAAAAATAAAAGAAGAATACTATATAGGATGTCTCTTTGAATTTGTTGCAGGAAAAGAACCAAATGTAAGTCTTAATTTAAAAGCATTGGGTAAACATACCGCAAGACTTCATTGTTTAATGAAAAATTATCCTAATAAACTAGTCAGTTATGGTAAAAATTTCTATATCGATAGATTTATTAGATTATTAGAAAAATCTAATTATTCTCAATATAAAATTGACGAATTAATAGAATATGGAAATGAATTATGGGATTACATGGAAAAAGTTCCTCAAAGTTTTTGTCATGGCGATCTACACTCGGGAAATATTATTGAAAATGATGAAAAAAATTTTATCACTTTTGATTTTGATATAGCTTCAAATACGAGCAATTTAATTGATATTGCTACTCTTTGTGATCAAACTAATTTTAATATGTTTTCAGCAGAGGCTTATGAAATTACTAAAAAATCAATAAATAATTTTTACGATGGTTATATTAAAGAAAACAATATTACAGATATTGAATTAAATACAACATATCATTTTATAGCCATAAGACATTATGAATTAATTGCTACTATAACTGAAATTCATAATAATGAAGGTAATTCTATAAAATTTTTAGATCAGCAATATGAGTGGCTAATGAAATGGAAAAATTTGTGCTATAAATATTCAAATTGAAATAGTTTTTAAAAATTATTGTTAAATTTAAAGGAGAAAAAATGAGTATAATATTTGATGAAAAATCTTTTTACAGCTCTATTGAATTATATGATCAAATTAAAATTAATAATGAAATACCTTTAGAAAAAGTTGACTTTGTTTTAAATACAGAAGGCATGAATTTTCTCAAAAAACATTTAAATCATTATGGTGGTACCCAATTTGATAAAGAATTATATGTTAAGTTGTTAAAAAAAGTATTACATGAAAAAAACACCAACAATTTTGAAGAAAGTATAATTTTAAGAAGTATAAAAAAAGGATTAGATAATACAGAGTTTTATATAAACAATTTTAAAAAACTAAATATAAAAAAAATTACAGAAAACGCTTTTCAAAAAGCTAAATTATATTTACCTTTTAATGAAGATAAAGAAGAAGATATAAAATTATACTTATTATACGGTATAAGAGGAACGGCAATTATATTGGAAAATGAAATAGCAATAGATATTGTTGATGACTATTTAGAAGAAAATGGAGAAATTAACGAAGCAGCTTTTATAGAAATGTTAGCACATGAATTACATCATATTTTTTTCCAAAAGTTTTTAACAAAACAATTGAAAAACACAATAGATATAAAAGAAAAAAACAAAATTCAATTTATAGGCGAATTGCTTTCAGAGGGCACGGCAACTTTTTATTTTACTAATCCATATAGAATGAATGATTTAACAAAAGAAGTTTGGGGAAATAATTTGAATAATTTCGATAATTTATTTGAAGAAGTTAAAAAAGTATTAGAACAAGTTTCAAATATTGAAACTCCTATTAAAGAAGAAACTTGGCATTTATATGACGATAATTTAATTGGATATACGGTAGGATATGTTATGGTAAAAACTATTGACGAAACATTTGGAAAAGAAAAAGTTCTGGAATGTATAAAAAATCATACAAATTTTTTTGATTTCTATAATAATGCAATTATTCAAAAATAACTTAATCAATAGTTGGAAATTTTAGTAAAATGAGAAAAGTTATAGATTATAGCGTAATATCTTAAAAAAATTTAATTAATAAGAGGTGTTAATAATGATTATAGATAATAGTATTATTAAAGAATATTTAAAAAATGTGTATTTTATTACGGGTACTGCATATGCCGGAAAATCTACAATTTGTAAAATGATTTCAAATCGGTTAGGTTTATATCTTTGTGAAGAAAATTATAAATTTGATGATTTTTTAAAAATTGCTACAAAAGAAAAATTTCCAAACATGTGTTATTTTCAAATTATGAAAGATTGGCAAGAATTTATTTCACGCGCTCCAGAAGAATACAGTAATTGGATTACTAATACAAGTAAAGAAATGGCACAATTTGAAATAATTGAATTAATCAGCATATCGAAAAATCAAAAAGTAATCGTTGACACAAACATTCCTATAGAAATTTTAAATGAAATATCAGATTATAATCATGTAGCACTTTTACTTTCTCCACAATCAATGTCAGTTGAAAATTTTTTCGATAGAGAAGATCCTGAAAAACAATTTATTTTAGAACAAATTAATAAATCAAGCGATCCTCAAAAATCTCTTGAGAATTTTAAGGCTTGTATAGCTAAGATTAACAGTTTAGAAAATTATAATTCGTTTTTAAATAGCAAATTTAAATGTTTTGTAAGAGATGAAGACAATAATGATATAGAAAAAAGATATGAAAATATAATTAATCATTTTGACCTTTGAGATAAATTAGCTTTTGAACATAATTAAAAAAATTAGTTATATTTAAATACGCTAATAAAATAATCTTCTTCAGGAAATTTTCCTATGTAATCGAACCCATTTTCAGAATAAAAACTATTTAATTTTTGATTTCCTTCCCAACAATCTAAAAAAATAGAAGTTTTATTTTTTTTTGAGAAAGTTTTTATATAATCAATTATAAATTTTCCTTGATTTTTTCCTTGATTTTTTGGTAAAATAGCAATTCTGTATAAATATAAATCGTTTTCAAATACACGAAAATAATCATTTCCATTCATTTTTTTTAAAGAAAAAGTTCCTATTAAATCATTATTATCTTCAAATTTAAATATTCTTTTTTCTTTTATTTCTATTTGAATATGATTTAAATTCCATGGATAGTTCCATTGGTTTATACCTTTCTCTTTTAAATATAACGACACATCATCTAAAAGATTTTTAATTTTTTCCGAATCTTCAAATTTTGCTATGTTTATTTTTCATATTAATCAACTCCAAAATAGTTTAATTATAGTATTATTTTTAAGTAAAAAAATAATACTATAACTATTAATCAATGAAATTTTTATTAAAAGTTATTTAATTCTAATTACTATAATAATCTTATTATACATCAGTTAAAAGGAGGAAAAAATGTTTATTAAAAAATATTCGCCGTCGGATGAATCAAAATTATTT
>CAYZNB010000017.1:0-30428 GCA_964478535.1 uncultured Thermotogaceae bacterium | reverse complement strand
TTTTTAGCAAGTTTTTGACCGAGCGAAATTTGTTTTTTAGAAAATTTGATCTTGTTCGCGTTTATTTTATCCAATGTTTACCACTTCATTATTATAAGCATTTAGCTTTAATGAATTTCCTAAAACAATCTATAAAATCCCTACGCTGTCATAAGTGCTGTAACGCCGTGCAAAGTTCTGCGTGGCTGTTACACTACATTAAAAGCAAAAAAATGGCTAATATTAAAATGCTTTTCCTTTCCAACTTTCTACTTACCAACTTTACACTTTCCAACTTTTAATCATTTTTATACTTAACCTAAAAGTATTGAAACATTAACTTTTTAAACTTAAATAAAAGTTATAATATAGTTAATAAATCTCTATGGAGGCCCTATAATGAAAAAAATATTTGTTATTGACGACCTTTCTACAAACTTAAAAATAATTTATAACCTTTTGAAGGATTTTTATGAAGTAATACCAATTTCAAGTGGCATAGATGCTTTAAAAATGATTGGAGAAGATCACATTCCTGATTTAATTCTTTTAGACGTTATGATGCCAGAAATGGATGGTTTTACTGTTTGTGAAAAATTAAAAGAAAATCCTAAAACCTCAGAAATCCCTATAATTTTTATAACTGCGGATAACAATACAGATAGTATTGTAAAAGGGTTTGAAATAGGTGGAAGTGATTACATAACAAAACCATTTAGGTATAAAGAGTTGATAGCAAGAATTAATAATCATCTTGCTTATAAAGAAGCAAAAGAAAACCTTCAGAAACAAACTGAGAAATTAGAAAAATTAAATTTAGAATTATATAAAAAAAATAAAGAAATGGAATATATGGCAAAAAATGACTTTCTTACAGGTATTCCAAATAGAAGGTTTATGTACGAACTTTTAAAATCAGAAGAATCAAGATACAACAGAGAAAAAAGTATCTTTTCTATTGTAATATGTGATATTGATGATTTTAAAAATATAAATGATGTTTATGGTCATGAATGTGGCGATTTCATCTTAAAAGAATTATCAAAATTGATAAACGAAAAAAAACGAAAACACGACATATTTTCAAGATGGGGAGGCGAAGAATTTTTATTCCTTCTTCCATTAACAGACAAAGAACATGCGTTTATGTTTGCAAATCATATATGTAAAGAAATAGCAGAAAAAGATTTTATTTATAACGATAAGAAAGTAAAAGTCACTTTGACTTTTGGAATTTCCGAATATTCAAGCACAATAGGACTTGACGCAAGTATAAATAATGCTGATAAAGCTTTATACAAGGGGAAAAACACCGGAAAAAACAAAGCAGTAATTTATGAAGAAGAAAATTAAAAGGACGGATTATTCCGTCCTTTTTTTATAGAGTTATATAAAATATTATTCCATACATAATTGTACAAAAAATTAATGGTACTATCATTTTTTTCGCAATCTTACCCATCTTAACTTCAAAAAATTCTCCGCTTAATAATAAACATAAATGAACGGGTGAAAACAAAACTCCAATAACAGAAAAATAATAAGTCGAAATAGCCGCTGGAACAAGAGATACCAATTCTGCAGATGCTAAAGTTATTGCTATAGGCATCGTTATAGAAAATGCCGCTTGCGTTATCCCTGTAATTAAACCTATAATAAGTGGAGAAATTATTATAATCCACCAAGGATTCAAATTAATATCTTGAAGTTGTCTTACAAAATCTACAGATAAATTTGAAGATTCTATAAAATTTTTATACCAAAAAACAAAAAGAAGTAATAAAAAAACTTCCCATTTTATATTAATAATTCCCTTTAAATTTTTATAATAAAAAGAATAAATCAAAGAAACTGTTATAACTACTAACCAACCAGGAATTCCTGCGACTACTCCTATCATTATAGTGAAAATAGGTATAAGAGATATAACTAAATTTTTCCAATTTGTTAGATTATGATTTATTTCAAATTTACCTATTTTATAATAAAACCACCCAGAAACTATTCCCACAATACCTATAGGCAAATGAAGAAGCAATAATCTTGTTAAAGTAATTCCCGAAAGAGCGCTATAAATAACCATTGCTGGGTACAATATCCAAAAAAACTCCATCGAATGTCTAAACCAATAATTAACTGTTGCAGAAGTTAATCTATCTATTTTATTTTCATCTCCAATATCTCTAACCATAGGCGCTGTAAACATTGCACCACCAGGCATAGGAAGAAGCCCCAACATCATAGGCATTAAAGCCATAGATTGTTTACTATTAAAAATTTCTTTAATACTATCTGCAAATTTTTTTGAGTTTCCTGATTTTTTCATAGTATCTGCAATTAAATAAATTCCATAAATAACTCCCAACACTTCATAAAAATTTGGTTGCTTAACAGTTAAAACAAATGAGCTAAAAATATAATCAAGTCTAAACGCCATTAAAGCGGTGAAAAAAATAGCAACAAGTAATGCCCATTGAACCTTTTTTAAAATTTTTATAGCTACAACCATAGCTGCAAAACCGCTTAAAATAGATATAACAGCCAAAACAGATCATCTCCTGCAAATAAAATAGTTTGTTTCCCTTATTATTATATCATCATTGAAGTAAACCTTAAAAATCTTTACAGTAACAAAAATATGAATGAAAAAAACCGACAGAAAAATTCTGTCGGCTTTTAATAAAATTTATTTTTTAAAATTTAAATACTTTTATTTTTTCAATAAGTTGTTCAGACAATGCCGATAATTCTTCAGAACTTGCACTAACTTGTTCGGATCCCTGAGATAAGTTACTTATAGCATTTGTAGCCTCTTTAAGTTCTTTTGTCATATCAACAATAATTTTAGAAGTTCTATCCATTGCTGCACTTATTTCCTGAGTAGAAGCACTTTGTTCTTCACTCGTTGCAGTTAAATTTTCAATCATTGAATTCATGAAATTAATTTTTTCAATTATTCCTTCAAATTCTTCTTCTACTGTATCGGCTTTTTTAGAAATATCTTCTACAATTTTAACAGTTTTATCAGTAGCTTTATCTGCTTGTTCAACACCTGTTTTAATTTCTTTAAGTATATTATCTATTTCCGCAGTAGTTTTTTTACTATCTTCTGCAAGCTTTCTAATTTCATCAGCAACTACTGCAAATCCTTTTCCTGCTTCTCCAGCTCTTGCCGCCTCTATAGCCGCATTCAATGCAAGTAAATTAGTTTGTTCAGCGATAGTATTAATTTTTTCAACAATTTGACCTATATTTTGAGATTTTTCTTCAACTACTCTAACTATACTTGAAGTTTCTTTTGATTGAGAACCTGCTTCTTTTATAGATTTAACAATTTCTTTAATGCTCTGTTGTCCCTTTTGCGAAGAATCCAAAGCCTGATTAGAATAATCTGTTAAATCCTGAGCGGATTTTGAAACATTTTGAGCCGCTGAAGATATTTCAGAAATGCCCGAGTTAACTTCTTCAATTGCCGAAGCACTTTCATCAGAATTTCTTCCTAATGATTCTATTTGTGCTGTCATTTCTTCAGATACAGCGCTCGTTTCTTCAGAAACACTTGCCATATCTTTTGATGACATTCCTATATTATCTGCCGATTCACTTATTATATAAATAGTTTCTTTTAAATTCTTAGCCATTTCATTTAAAGCATTTGACATCTGTCCTATTTCATCTTTTGAAACACTATCAAAAACTACTTTCAAATCTCCTTTTCCAAAAAGAAGAATTTTTTCTTTCAGCAAAAATATTGGCTTTGTTATAACTTTTGAAACAAAAATTAACGCAATAACAAAAGCTAAAATTATGACTACTACAGAAATAATGAATATTATTAAAGTGGCACTCCTAGCCTCACTCAAAACATCATTATAATCAGCAGTTGTGAAAATTATCCAATCAGGGTTATTCATTCTTTGATAATAGGTTAATTTTTTTACACCATCTTGACTGTAATTAATGTTGCCTGTTTTAGAAGTAGCCTTTTTGAAATATTCTTCTTTCGAAACATCTGAACCAATTAAATCTACATCAGGATGCATTATAATTACTCCTGAAGAATTAACAAAAAAAGTAGACATTGTTTCATAATCATCTATAGAATCTAAAAGATTCAACAAGTTAGTCATATCAATATCAAGACCTACAACACCAACGACTTCGTTTCGACTGTTTCTAAAAGCTTTTGAAACAGATATAACCATTTCATTAGTAGCAAAATCAATATAAGGATCTGAAAATAGTATTCTTTGAGGATTGTTAAAAGCATCTTTATACCATGGTCTTGTTTTAGGATCATAATCATCGGGAAGACTTATTGCTGGATATGAAAAAAAACTTTTATCTTCAAGCCCTATATAAACTAACTGAAGATTTTCAAAATTGTTCAAAACATTCGCAAAAACTTTCATCATCCAAGTTCTTTCATCATGAACATTTTCTAGAGATCCTCTAACATTATCATCATTTGAAAGAAATACCGCAATATCATGAAGGTTTGAAAAATAATTTTGATAAAAAGTTGTTAAATTATCAGTTGTCCTTTCCATTAAATTTTGTGCGCTACTTTCTTGCGCTTTGTAATACGTTAACAAATTATAGCTTGTTAAAGAAATTAAAGGAATAACAGATACAACAATAATAAGAAGTATTACTTTACTTTTAAGACTTTTCATAAGATCCCCTCCTTAAATAAAGTACAGGTTATTTGCTATTATATCATATATTTTTAATATTTATGTTAAGGTGTTTAAAAAATTTACTTTTTAGTTACTTTTTGTGCTGTTTTTATTTTATAAAAATATGATGTATAATTATAAAGAGAGACAAAATTTGTTCTATGAAGAATTTTGTGGGTAAAAATTGTTGAATGATATTAGGTTATTTAAGTTTATAAATAATCTAGAAACTTTTTTACACGCTCCGCTCTGTCATCTCGAACGACATTTCTCATAATTTTCTTTTACTATTTATAAGTTTCAACTTTTCATATTTCCCCACAAAAATTTAAAGAGAACCATAAAATTAATAAAAAAGGAGATTTTTATGAAAAAGATTTTGACAATATTATTTGTTATATTTTCATTTGCGGTAATTTTTTCAGAAATACTTGAAATTCATTTTATCGATGTAGGGCAGGGAGATTCCATTTTTATAAACCACGCTGATTTTAAAATGCTTATAGATGGAGGAGACAGATTTTCCCCTGTTTCAAATTATCTCACTTCATTAGGGATTGAAGAAATTGATGTTGTAGTCGCAACACACCCTCATGCCGATCATATCGCTGGATTGATATCAGTATTAAGAAGATTTGAAGTAAAAGAAGTTTTTGATTCGGGTTTGCCTTATACAACAGTAACTTTCCAAAATTATCTTTTAACTATATATGAAAGAAAAATCGAATTTACAGAAGCTCGCGCGGGAATGCGGAGAGATATTAGTGAAAATTTTTATTTTGAAATTCTTCATCCGGCTGATCCGATCCTTCCTAAAGTTAATGATGTTTCGATAGCCATAAGAATGGTTTATGACGAGGTGAGCTTTTTATTTATGGGGGATGCAGAAACTCATTCTGAATATGAAATAATTGAAAGATACGATGATATACAATCAAACGTTATAAAAATTGGTCATCATGGTTCCAGAACTTCAAGCCACGAAGAATTTATAATATCAGTTTCACCAGAAATTGCTGTTATACAATGCGGATTAAACAATAGATACGGTCATCCACACACAGAAACTATTCAAACTCTAGAGAAATTTGAAATTCCTTATTATATTACGGCAGTTAATGGAAATATAGTAATGATAACTGATGGTAAAACTATTGAAATTCAAACTGAAAAAATAGAAGAAACCGTGGAATAAAAAACAAAAAAGGAGAATTAAAATTGAATACAAATCTTTTAAACCTTATTGAGAAAATGAAACAAAACGAACTAAAACAAATTCTAGTTTCAAATCCGACAGATATTTTTTATCTAACCGGAGAACACATTCATCCCGGGGAAAGATTTTTAGGTTTTCTTGTAAAAACCGATGAAAAATCAGTTTTTTTTGTTAACGAACTTTTTCTCGTTAAAAATAGTGAAAATTATGAAATCATTTATTATTCAGACACACAAAATCCTATAAAAATGCTTTTAGAAAAATTGAATACAAAAGATTTATTAGGAATAGATAAATTTTTATTTTCAGGATTTTTAATAGAAATATTAAATAATTTTAAACAAGAAAAAATTATCAATTCATCTTTTTTGATAGAAAATCTTAGAAAGATAAAAACAGAAGAAGAAATAAAACTCATGAGAGCATCTTCTGTTGATAATGATAAAGCGATAGAAAAAGTGATAGACCTTGTAAGTGAAATGCTTACAGAAAAACAACTCGTAAGAGCAATTCACGGAATATTTGACGATATGGGAACTCAAGGAATATCATTCGATCCCATTATAGCTTATGGGGCTAATGCTTCTTCCCCTCATCACGTTCCAGGAAATTTTAGAATTAAACATGGGGATTCTGTTATAATAGATATGGGTTGTATAAAAAATAATTATTGTTCAGACATGACAAGAACTGTATTTTTTGGAGCTCCCGATAATGAAATGAAAAAAGTGTATGAAACCGTTTTAAAAGCAAATTTAAAAGCAATAGAAACTGTAAAACCCGGAGTTAAATTTTCAGAAATTGACAACGCTGCAAGAAGAGTTATTGAAGAAGCAGGTTATGGAAAATATTTTACTCACAGAACCGGTCACAGCATAGGTATAGATGTTCATGAAGCTCCTTATGTCAGCAGCTCAAATAATGAAAAAGCTGAAAAAGGCATGATTTTTTCAATAGAACCTGGAATTTATCTTCCAGGAAAAGGTGGAGTAAGAATTGAAGATCTCGTTTTAGTAACTGAAAATGGAGTCGAAGTTTTAAATGGATATACTAAAGAAATGCAAATTATTTAAGGAGGGCAAAACATGAATTTTAATTCTTTATATAACCCTTATGCCTCGCAAAGATATACCGTTTACTCTAAAAGTGGAGTAGTTGCAACTTCTCAACCCCTCGCTGCTCAAGCAGGCCTTGAAATCTTAAAAAAAGGGGGTAATGCAATTGATGCAGCAATAGCAACCGCAAGTTGCTTAACTGTTGTTGAACCAACATCTAACGGAATAGGTGGAGATGCTTTTGCAATAATTTATCATAACGACAAATTGTATGGAATGAATTCAAGCGGATACGCTCCTAAAAATATAAATTCAGAAGATCTAATTAATAAAGGTTTAAAAACTATGCCGACTTACGGTTGGATTCCCGTAACCGTTCCAGGAGTTCCAAAAGCATGGGGAGAATTATCTAAAAAGTTTGGAAATCTTGATTTTAAAACCGTTTTAGAACCCGCAACTGATTACGCAGAAAATGGCTTCCCAATTTCTCCTGTTCTTGGAAAATATTGGAAAAGTGCATTCGAACATTATAAAAAAGTTTTTAAAGGAGATGAATTTGAAAACTGGTTTAAAACATTTGCACCAAACGGTAAAGCTCCTGAAATTGGCGAAATTTTTAAAAATAAAGATCAAGCCAAAACTTTTAAAATTCTCTCCAAAAATTATTGTGAAGAATTCTATAAAGGAGAAATCGCAGAAAAAATTGATACTTTTTCTAAAAAAACAGGCGGAATAATAACAAAAGAAGATTTGCAAAATTTTAATCTTGAATGGCTTGATCCTGTTTCAGTAAATTATAGGGGTTATGACGTCTGGGAATTACCACCAAACGGTCAAGGAATAATAACTCTTATAGCATTAAATATATTGAAAAATTTCGAGTTCTCTGAAAAAGATAATATAGATACTTATCACAAAAGTATTGAAGCATTAAAACTTGCTTTTGCTGATGGAAAAGAATATATAACAGACTTAAAAAAGATGAAAGTTTCTGTCAAAGATCTTCTTTCTGAAGAATATGGCAAATCAAGAGCCGCTTTAATTGATAAAAACGCTTTAACTCCTTTTGCTGGAAAACCTGATTATTCAGGAACTGTATATCTTGCTTGTGCAGACAAATGGGGAAATATGGTATCATATATACAAAGTAACTATATGGGATTTGGAAGTGGCATTGTCGTTCCAGAAACAGGAATCGCTTTACAAAACAGAGGAAATAATTTTTCTTTAGACAAAAATCATATCAATTATTTAGAACCATTAAAAAGAACTTATCACACAATTATTCCAGGATTTTTGACAAAAAATAATAAAGCAGTTGGCCCTTTTGGAGTTATGGGAGGCTTTATGCAACCTCAAGGACATCTGCAAGTATTAATGAATAGTATCGACTTCAATCTAAACCCTCAAGCATCTCTTGATGCTCCGAGATGGCAATGGACTGATGGTAAAACAGTAACTATAGAAAAAAACATTCCAGAACATATCGCTTTAGGACTTATAAGAAAAGGTCATGATATAAAAATAGATTTAAATAGAGGAAGCTTTGGAAGAGGTCAAATAATTTGGAAACTTGATAACGGCGTTTATGCTGCCGGAACAGAACCTCGAACAGACTCAAAAATAGCTTGTTGGTAATCAAAAACAATTATTTCAAAAATTTTGAATAATTGTTTGAAAAATAAAAGGAGGGGTATTGTGAAAAAATTTTTAGTATTGTTTGTTATTATTACTTGTTCTGTGTTAGCATTTACAAATTTTGAAACTTATAACCAAAGATTCTATGAAGCTAATTCTCAAAGAAATGCAGAAGCTATGTATAATTTAATTCAGGAACTATCGGTTTTTGAAAATTCTAGTGATGGTATGCTTTTAGCTCTTTATGCTGATTCAATGATTGAATATGCGGGTTGGGCAACAAGAAAAGATGACGAAAAAGAAATGTATTATGAAAAAGCTGTTGAAATAGGAAAAAAAGCTGTTACTTTAAATGATAATGTTTATACTAACTATGTAACAGGATTAGCTATAGGTAGACTCGCTCAATTTAAAGGCATCATACAAAGTATTTTCATGTTAGGAGATTTCGATAAATATATAGACAAAGTTTTAAAACATGACCCTAATTTTTTTCTTGGTCATATAGCAAAAGGGCTTAGATATAGAGATACTCCATTTCCATTTAGAAGCAAGAAAAAAGCAGAAGAACACCTTAGAAAAGCTATTGAATCACAACCAGACTACGGATATTCTTATTATGAATTGGCAGTTATGCTTTCTGAAGACAGAAAAACGATAAATGAAGCTAAAGAACTTTTACAAAAAGTTATAGATATGCCTCCATTTCCAAGATTTTATGCAGCAGAGTTGCAAACAGTTGTAGATGCAGAAGAACTTTTAAATAAATTAAAATAAAACGGGATATCCCGTTTTATTTTTCTTCTATTGAGTAAATATCTGTTCTCCTGTGTTTAAAATATGGAAGCGATTCTCTACATTCATCAATTTTTTTCATATCTATTTCAATAACTTTAAAATTTTCTTTTTCATCAAACCTTTCAACAACCTCTCCCCAAGGGTCAGTTATCATACTATTTCCATAAGCATGATAAGAAAAATCCATATCTCTTGCAGGAGATACTCCCACCATATATATCTGATTATCTAACGCTCTACTCCTAAAAAGAAGCTCCCAATGTGCTGGGCCTGTTGTCATATTAAAAGCTCCCGGCACAAAAATTATTTTTGCTCCTTTCAATGCCATAATTCTAGATAATTCAGGAAATCTTATATCATAACATATAATAACTCCCATTTTACCAAATTCCGTATCAAAGATAGTTATATCATTTCCTGCTGATAACACATCAGACTCTTTAAACCTAATTTTATTCTTTACATCTATATCAAAAAGATGGATTTTTCTATGTTTTGCAATTAATTTTCCCTTTCTATCAAAAACAAAAGAAGAATTATAAACTTTTCCATCATAAAGCTCTGGAATAGAGCCACCTATAATATAAATATTATTTTCTTTTGCTTCATTAGAAAGAAATTTAATTGTTTCTCCGCTATCGTAATCTTCTGAAAATTCTCTAAAAAAAGAGTTGTCATAAGGGCAATTGAACATTTCAGGAAAAATTATAAAATCCGCATTTTCATTAACTAATTTTTTTATAAAATCACGAGCTTTAAAAATATTTTCTTTTTTATCTTTTAAAACTTTCATTTGACACATTCCTATTTTTATATTTCTCACCCCCCGTTTTTATTTCAACATTTATACACATTCCCTTTCCAACAAGTTAACCATCTCTCAAAACTGCAACACCTAATATAACCTATTTTGATTGTTACACTACATAAAAAAAATTCCGCTTTTAATTCACTTCTATTAAATTATTCTCTATTATTTTCCCGTTCCAATTAACCTACTTTTCTACTATTATACTTTCAAACAATTTTAACATAAATTATCAAAATATTAAAATTATAATTTTTTAAAACGTTAAAAAAACTTCAAAATATGGTAAAATCTATATATACCTATATTATAAAGGGGGTCTCTCTATGAAAAAGATATTTATGTTACTTTTGATTACTGTTTTTAGTATCGGTTCAATTTTTTCTTTTGTACAAAATTACGTTCCTGCAAATACCGATTATTTGTTTTATTTAAACCCTATGGAAGTTGTCGAAACTCTCGAATTAACAGAAATAGTTTCAGAGCTAGGTATTACTTCTATTGAATTAGCTGTTTATGGTAAACAAGGCTTTTTGGATTTCTCTTCCTTTTTGAATATTGACTTTGATTTTGAACCCGAAAAATTAATTTTTGCCCTTTTAGGAAACTCTCAGGTAATAGCAATAAAATCAAATGAAGCTTCCGTTTTATTAAGTTCTTTCTTTTCATTATATTCTGAATCAGTAGAGTATTTCGATATTCATGGAACACAAATATCTTCGTACGATATTCAAGGAACAAACTACACTCTTTCTACGTTTTCAAGAGATGGCATTTCTTTTATAAGTGGAAATAAAGACTTGCTTGAGCTTTCTATAAAAGCAAGAAATAATATAATTCCAAAATTGTCTATTCCTTCAGCTACTCTTGAAAAAAATATTTTATATAATTACTCTAAAAACTTCAATATTATAGGATTTTTTTCTCCTTCCAATAACATTTTTGGAAACGACGCAGGAGAAGAAATTTCACTCTCTTTAAAAGATGAATATTTAAACATTATGATAAATTCTTATAAAAATTATTTGGATTTTGAAAAAACTTATATAAATAAAAAAGATTTTTCAAATTTAAAAGTTTTAAAAAATTCAAATTTTAATTATGTGTTCGATAACCTAAACAAATTAGCTTCTTTATATCTTTTAAATAGCGATTTAAAAGGAATGAAGGAAGCTTTTGATGTTTTATTCTCTTTAGGCGGATCATTATCTATAAATGGATTTGATTTATTTGATGAAAGCGAATTTACTGATATAGCTTTGTATTTTGAAGTCAACAACTCAAATATAGATGAGATTATAGAATTTTTGAGTTTGGATTTCGATATTCAAAAAAATGGAAATGTTTATTCAATTAAAGAAACAGATTCCGACTGGAATTTTATTTCTGAAATAGACACTCAAAAGGGTTATGGTTTTATATATATAGGAGAAAAATCAAACGTTTCTTGGAATGATTTTGAAAACATACCTTCTAGTTCTGGAGCGATATTAAAAAGTTATAGTTCATACAAAGAAAATGAACGAAAAATTTTTGATGGAAAAGAATACATGGATTCCTCTTTCAACACCTTTTATGATACAAATTTAAATTATATATATTTATTTGAAAATATCGATAAAATAATCGCTCTATTTGATACGCCAAGTTGGGATTATGATTCTGATTGGGATTACGATTGGGATTATGAAACGGAATATAAACTTTGGCTTTTATACGATGCATTAGATTATTATTATGGTTTTTACGGAAATTTTCCATACGATGCATATGAGTTATACGATTCAAGCGTTATAGGAATTGAACCCGATAATTTTATGGATTTTTCTTTCTATATGTATGAAGATGAAGAAGGTGCTCCAATCGCCGTCATAAATTATTTTGGAGAAATAACTGAATATATGACCGAAGAATTTTTGATTGACTATTTTTATACAGATAGATTAAATATAAGTGTAGATTATGAAAACAATTTAATACAATTAACTTGGGATTTGAGTTCGCCTTACAATTCAATCGATTATGATTGGGATGATTCTGCTACAGATTGGAATAACAACGAAGTAGAATATATTTTATGGGATTTGTTTACTGCTTTAATTTATTATTACGAAGATTATAATGAATTAGCCGACTATTACGAATTATATAATCAAAATTATTTATATACGGATCCAGATATTTTAGACTCTTTCATAACTTCGTCAACTCTTGATACAAACGGAAATATTGTTTTAACCTTGACATATTATGGATATTTCGAAGATTATTTAACGGAATCTTATTTGTTTGAATATCTAGAATATCCAAGCGAAACAACAATTGAAATAAACGAAAACGAAAGTTATATAAAAATAACTTGGATTATGTAAAATAAAAAAAACAGCTCTTTTCGAGCTGTTTTTTTGTTTTTTTGCTAACGCTTTCCCATTTCCATTTTTTTATACTTGATTTTTAACAAAAAATATGTTATCATTTAAATAAATAGAGTGCTAAAAACTCTTTTTATTTTACAACTTTATTAGCAAATAAATATTAAGATTGATAAACGGAGGTGTTGCGATGTTTAAAATAGATATTTATGAAGAGTTTGAAGAAAGTATATATGAAAAATATTTTGATTCATTATATGTAATAGAAAAAAAAGATGAAAAGGAAGGTGATATACATGAGAATAAACCCGAATGATTTTTCAGAAAAAGCCTTGTCTGTAATTCAAAATGCTCAAAATGAAATTCTATATAGAAAAGGCAACATATTAAATCCTGAACATATTTTATACAGCACTATTCAACTTAATGATGACTGGATTCAGAAATTATTTGAAAACAAAAATATAAATGAGTTATCAAAACTTATTAATGAATTGATCGAAAAAGAACAAAATGTATATTATTCATCTATTCAAGATAATGTATATTTATCAAACGCTTCAAACAGAATATTTGAAATAGCAAAAAAAGAAAAAGATAAAACAGGTTTCTTAAAAATTACGCCCATACATTTATTGTTAGGCACATTACTTGAAGGTTCTTCAAGAGCTTCCAAAATCCTTGCATCATTTACTTCTGAAAACGAGATAAATGAAATTATTAAAGAAATGAAAGAATCTGACGAACAAGAAGGAATGGAGGAAGATCCTTTAAAAAAATACACAATTGATTTAACTGCAGAAGCAAAAAAAGGCAAATTATCTCCAGTAATAGGAAGAGAAGAAGAGATAATGAGAGTAATTGAAATATTATCAAGAAAATCAAAAAATAACCCTGTTTTAGTTGGTGATTCTGGAGTTGGTAAAACCGCTATAGTAGATGCACTTGCACAAAGAATAGTTTCTTCAAACGTTCCTGATTATCTTGAAAGCAAGAAAGTTTTACAACTTGAAATAGCTGGAATAATTGCCGGTTCTAAATTCCGTGGAGAATTTGAAGAAAGATTAAAAACTGTTATAGATAAAATAAAAAAATCTAAAGATCAAATAATTTTATTCATAGACGAGCTACATACGATAGTAGGTGCTGGTTCTACAGAAGGAAATTCAATGGATGCAGCAAATATTTTAAAGCCATTTTTATCTAGAGGCGATATTAAAGTGATTGGAGCGACAACTCTAGAAGAATACAGAAAATACATTGAAAGAGACAAAGCAATTGCAAGAAGATTTCAACCTGTAAAAGTCGAAGAACCCTCTGTAGAAGATACCATAACAATACTAAAAGGCTTAAAAACCACTTATGAAAAACATCACGGAATAACAATTGAAGATAACGCTTTAACCGCAGCCGCCAAATTATCTCACAGATATATAACTGATAGATTTCTTCCAGATAAAGCAATAGACCTTATAGATGAAGCGGCCGCTAAACTAAAATTAAAAATAAAAACTAAACCAGGAGAAATTAAAGATTTAGAAAGAAAAATTGTTGAAATAGATGAGGAAATAGACAGGCTAACGCTTGAATCAAAATATGAAGAAGCTTCACAAAAAAAAGCCGAATATTTTGATATTCAAAAGAAAATAGAAAACCTAAAAAAACTTGAAGAAACAAAAAAAGAAGATTTTGGAAATGCCGTTAACGAAGAAGTAATAGCCTTAATAGTTCAAAATTGGACAGGAATACCCATTACGAAAATGCTTGAAGACGAAAAGAAAAAACTTATAAATCTAGAAAATGAAATTCACAAAAGGGTTATTAACCAAGCAGATGCTGTTCATGTTATATCCGAAACAATACGAAAATCAAGAGCAGGATTAAAAGATCCAAAAAGACCTATAGGTTCTTTTCTGTTTTTAGGACCTACAGGAGTTGGTAAAACAGAGCTTTCAAAAGCAGTTGCTGAAATATTGTTTGATAATGAAAACGCTTTATTAAGAGTTGATATGACAGAATATATGGAAAAACACAGCGTTTCCAGATTAATAGGGTCGCCTCCAGGTTATGTAGGATATGATGAAGGAGGACAACTTACAGAATTAGTAAGAAGAAAACCTTATTCCGTAATTTTGTTTGATGAAATAGAAAAAGCACACCCAGACGTTTTCAACATACTGTTACAAGTTCTTGATGACGGCATCTTGACCGATTCAAAAGGAAATCATGTGGATTTCAAAAACACTATAATTATTTTGACAAGTAATATAGGCTCTCAAAATATTATTAAATCAATAGAAAACGAAGAAACTCAAGAAACCCTTGAAAAAACTGTAAAAGAAGAATTAAAAAGATATTTCAAACCTGAATTTTTGAACAGGCTCGATTCAATAGTTGTATTTAAAACTTTATCTGAAAATGATGTAGAAAAAATAGTTGAAATAATGATAAAAAATTTAGAAAAAAGACTACTTGAAAAAAATATTCATTTAGAAATTACTTCTTCCGCAAAACATGAAATTGCAAAATTAGGATATGATAAATTTTACGGTGCAAGACCTTTAAAAAGGGTTATAGAAAAATTAATTGAAACACCTCTTGCAAATATGATTATAAAAGATGACGCAAGAGATGGAGATATTATTGAAATAGATTATATTGATGGAAAGATTAATGTAAAAAAAACAGCAGATTAAACTGCTGTTTTTTTATTTTTGATTTTTTATGAGAAAATGGTATTATATTATATAATTAATTTTTTGGAGGCTTTAATGAATTTTTTTGAAAAATATGTGATTTTTATTTTAAAACACAAAGTTATAATTATAACTTTGTTATTTATTTTAATATTATTTTCTATTTTAGGCATTAAAAGATTAGAAATAATTTCTGATTTTGATATTTTTATGCCAAAAGATTCTATTTATTATCAAAATCAATTAAAAATGAACTCCACTTTTGGTAGTGGAGAACAAATGATTTTGATTGTAGAATTTGATGGAGATATGAAAAACCTTGAAGGGCTTAAATTTTTAAGAGAATTACAAAAAAATATAGAAAATATGGATGAAGTTTTTATGGTAACAGGCCCTGCCCCAGAAAAAATATTTCAAGGATTAAGAATAATAGAAATTGAAAATATTGAAGAACGTGATGTTATACCCATATTAAATTTTATTGACTCTATGGATTTAATGAATGCCTTAACTGTAAAAGATAAAAAAACTTATGCACAATTCACTATTGTTGGAAAAAATGATGTCAGTCTAACTAATTTTGTAAAAAATTTAGAGATATATCTTCAAGAAGAAAAATTAGTTTATTATATAGCTGGAAACGAATATCTTCAAATAAAATTATTTGATTATATAATTCAAATTTTGTATAGTGTTCCCACTTTAGCTGTTTTAATAATGTTTTTATCTTTCAGATATCGTATGAAATCAACAAGAATAACTTTATTATCTGTAATCCCTGCTGTTTTAGCTGCAATTTTTACTTTAGGTATAATAGGCTGGATTTCTGGTAAATTATCAATAATTACAGTGACAATTCCAGTTTTTGTAACCGTTTTAGGTAGTGCTGGTGGACTTCATTTTATGACACATTATGTTGAATACCTTCAAAAAAAACAAAAAAAAGAAGCTTTGATAGAAACATTAAAAACAGTTGGAACACCTTTAATTATGACTGTTTTAACTACAATCACAGGATTCCTTTCAATGACAATAATTAACTCTTATCCTATAAAAGAAATGGGAGTTTATGCTGCTATCGGAATTTTTATGTCTGGATTTTCTACAATAGTTTTTTTACCTCTTTTTTGTTATTTTACAAAAAAAATTAATTATAGGCTTTATGAGAAAAAAAGCAGAACAGCATTTTTTCTAAGAAAAACACATGGAAATTTTTCAATAATTATAGCATTAATTATATTCATCTTTTTTATTCCAGGAATTTTATTATTACAAACAAATTTTAATTTACTATCATTATATAAATCAAACACAGATATTAAAAAAAATATAGAAAAAATTCAAGAAATAAATAAAGGAGCTATACCTGTTTTTATTAATTATTCATCCGAAGAAGATCTTTTAAGCCATGACTTTGCAAAAAAAATAATGCATATTCAAAATGAAATTGAAAATAGAGATTTAATAACAAGCTCTATATCTTTTTATGATCTTCTTTCAACTGTTAATAAAATGGCTTATAACCTTGAAAATGCTCAATATCCAACAAACACCTTTATAGCCAGAATACTGTTTTCTCTTATTTATGGAAATATTGAAGCAACAGAAAATTTTATCCTTTTAGAAGAAGGAACAGGAAGATTTGCAGTATTTCCAAAAGATTTTTCAAGCAAGACCCTCAATGAAATTGAATCTTTAATAAATTCATATTCCCCTGATAATACCCAATTAAACATTGTAGGAATACCTTTTTTAATGCATGAAATGAACAATCAAATTATTCCCGAACAACTCAAGTCCATTATCTTGGCAGCTATACTCGTCTTTTTTATGATCCTCATAACACAAAAAAGCATAAAAATCGCTTTCTTTTCAATAATTCCAATAACAATTACTTTAGTCGCTCTTTTTGGTATGATGGGATATACCGGAATAGATTTAAGCATAATAACTAGTATGATGGCTAGTCTTACTATAGGAGTAGGGATAGATTATGCTATACATTTTTCAGGGATTTACAGATTTTTCAAACTAAAAAAAGATAAAGAGCCTGTTCAAAAAGCATTCTATTATGTTTCAACCCCTATAATTGCTAATTCTTTAGGTCTTGCTTTAGGATTTACTGCATTATGTATGTCACCATTTACATTCCATAATCATATTTCTTTATTAATGTGGACTACAATGGTTGTAAGTTCTTATTTATCTTTAACTTTACTTCCAACACTTATACAAAAATTTGAAAAATAAGAGGTGATTTTTAATGGAACATTTTTGCACATGTGCCGATAAAAAATGTCCTTTTCATCCTTCAAATCACAATGAAGGCTGCGATCCATGTATTAAAAAAAATCTTCGTGTTGGAGAAATCCCTTCATGTTTTTTTAAACTAGTAAATGAAGATATAAGTCAAAACAATGATTTCTCAATAAAAGGATTTAATGAATTTTATAAAAAACACGCTAAAAAAAAGAATCCTCATTAGGATTCTTTTTTTATTATATTTATACTTAAATAATCTAAAAACTTTTTAAACACTCTCCGCTCTATCATTTCGAACGATGTTTTTTGGAGGAGAAATGACAAATTTCATAATTTTTTTCTTATTTATAGTTTCAACTTTTCATTATTACTCATAAAAATTTCCAGATAACCTAAAACAGAACATTTCGCTCTTCAGAACTATATTTTTTAATTTTCTTATTTGAATATATTTTAAAATATTATATAATAATATTAGGAAAAGATAAAATTATAGCTATAATGGGAGGATTTTTATGGGCAAAAAATATCAATTTGGTTTTACCGATTGGGGTAAAAAATGGATTGATGCTATGGAAAAGATTGATTATAATGAAAACAGACTTCCAAGAGGTCGGAGTTATGCTAAAAATGGTAAGGTTGTTGAAATTAATATAAATAAAAAAAATGTTATAAATGCTCGTGTTCAAGGAACTCGATTTACTCCATATAAAATAAAAATTTCTTTAAATAAATTTACTGCTGAAGATAAAAATATTATTAAATTGATATTTTCTGAAAATCCTAATCTTATTGCCAATCTTTTAATTGGTAAGCTTCCTATTGAGCTTGATGATTTGATGAAAAAAAATGATATTTATTTATTTCCTCAATCTTGGAAGGATATTGATGCTT
Organism: uncultured Thermotogaceae bacterium; assembly: GCA_964478535.1. Taxonomy (GTDB): domain Bacteria; phylum Thermotogota; class Thermotogae; order Petrotogales; family Petrotogaceae; genus CAYZNB01. The sequence goes on along the minus strand of CAYZNB010000017.1, from coordinate 12,031 downwards.
ATTGTTCTTGTCCTGATTGGGCTAATCCTTGTAAACATCTTGCTTCTGTTTATTATATTATTGCTAATGAAATAGATAAAGATCCTTTTATTCTTTTTCAACTTCACGGAACATCTAAAAAAGAATTATTAAGTTTATGCGAAGAGTTAGATTTTTCGGTAAAATCTTCTGAAAAAATTTTTAAATCAAAATATGACGATTTTCAAAATGCGTTATTTGAAAAAGAAGTTAATCTACCTTCTTTTGGAGGATCAAATAATGTATTTTTATTAAAATCTTTAAGTGATAATCCTTTGTTTTATGAAGATGAAAATTTTAAATCAATTTTAATAAATAAGTTTAATTTGTTAAAAAGAGAATTAAAAAGAGATTTAGATAGAGAGTTTGAAGAAAAAGGTTTTATTTATTCAAAAGAAACTTATTTAAAAATTTTGGTTAAAGATTATATTCCTGAATTTGTTTATGCTGGTGAAGTTTTATTTGATAATATTAAAACGAAATCAAAAAAATCTAAAGTGTATAATAGTTCTATTTATGAGTTGATTGAAATTATTAAAAACGATTTAAGAATTAACAGCGAATTCGATTCTGAAGAGTTTGTATTTTTAAAAAATGTTTATGGGTTTGTTTTAAAAGTTATTTTAAATGACTTTTTTATTCCTAAAGTTACCGAAATAAATAATACAGATTTTATTATAGATTATGTTGTTATTAAAAATTCTAATCAAATAAAAGAATATTTTGATTATTTAACTTCTTTAGTTCCTAAAGAGTTTGTTGTAAACGAAAATAATGAGTTCCTTCAAAAAGAATTTATTGTTGATTATGTCATATCTATTTTTATTAAAGCTCTTTTTGAGAAGTTTGTTGATTTTGAAAAAAATAAAGTTGAGCGTACATTTTTTTCTTTTATCAAATATGTTCCTTCAAAATTTCAAGAAAACAGCACTTGTGTTTCGATAGAAAATTGGCTTCAATCTTTGTATTTTTACAATTTAGATTATTCAATAGCTATAACTATGAAAACCGTTAAAGGTGATTTTGAAGTTTCTTTAAGTATTGAAAATAAAAAAGATAATTTAAAAGAATTTATAGATATAAATGACTTTTTTGTAGATAAAAAATATTCTTCTTATACTGAATCTGTTTATAAACAAATTGCAGTTATTTCAAATTATCATAATTTTATAGAAGATATTTTTAAAAAGAAAAATAAAAAATCTCGATTTTCAATTGAAAAAATTCAAGAATTAATCGAACAAGCTTTTCCTGTACTCAATGTTATAGGTGTTTCGGTTATTTTCCCAAAAGAATTGAAAAGGTTATCTTCTCCAAAAATTAAAACAAAGATTTCTTCCGAAAGAAATTCTTTATCTATTTTCAATTTATATGATATGTTGAATTTTGATTATGAGATACATTTAGATAATTTAGTTTTATCTAAAGATGAGTTTATAAGTTTATTTTCTAAAGCTCAAAAACTTGTAAAAATAAAAGATCATTTTGTTTTTATAGAGCCCGATGAAATTTTAAATATATTAGAAAAATTGAAAAAACCTGACAATATGGAAATTGCCGCTATGATTCTTGGAGATATAGAAAATAATGATAATTATGAAATAGATGATAATTTAAAAAGTCTTTTAAAAGAGTTGAAAAAAACAAAAAATATTCGTGTTCCAAAGTCTTTAAATGCTACATTAAGAAAATATCAAGAAACCGGATATAAATGGATTTTTACGAATCTTGAAAAAGGTTTTAATGTTTGTATTGCTGATGATATGGGGCTTGGAAAAACTATTCAAGTTATAACTTATATTTTAAAGAAAAAAGAACAAAACGCATTAAAAAAACCTGTTTTAATTGTTTGTCCTACATCTCTTTTAGGTAACTGGGCAAAAGAATTTGAAAAGTTTGCTCCTGACGTAGATTATAGAATTTATCATGGGATTGGGAGAAAGTTTGAGTATGAAAAAGATGTTATTTTGACTACTTATTCTATGGTAAGAAATGAAATTGAACTGTTTAAACAACATGAATGGGATTTAACTGTTATTGATGAGGCACAAAATATTAAAAATCCTCAAACATCTCAAGCTCGAGCTATTAAAGCTTTAAATAGCTCTGCGAAATTAGCTATGACAGGTACTCCTGTTGAAAATAGTCTTATAGAATTGTGGAGTATTTTTGATTTTTTAATGCCTGGATATCTTGGTAACAATACGAAATTTAAACATAGTTTTTCTATACCAATTGAAAAGTATCAAGAAACTGAAAAACTTGATATGTTAAAAACATTAATAGATCCTTTTTTAATTAGGAGAGAGAAAACTGATAAAAATATAATTTCAGATTTACCAGACAAAATAATTTATGATGAATATGTTTATTTAAAACCGGCACAAGTTGCTTTATATAAAGAATTTACAGAAAACATGATTTCTGATATTGAAAAATCTGAAAATATTGAAAGAAAAGGTCTTATTTTAAAAGCTATGATAAATTTAAAGCAAATTTGTAATCATCCAGCAAATTATTCTAAAAGTGGTGATTTCAAAGCTGAAGATTCAGGAAAAACTGAAAGACTCGTTGAAATTGCAGAAACTGTTATAGCTTCTAATGAAAAAATGATAATATTTACTCAATTTACAGAAATGGGAGATATTTTAAAGGCTATTCTTGAAAAAGAATTAGAAAAAGAGGTTTTGTTTTATCATGGTAGTTTAACTGTGAAAAAACGAGAAAAGATGATAGAGGATTTTCAAACAAAACATAAATTTCCTATAATGATTATTTCTCTTAAAGCTGGTGGAACTGGATTGAATTTAACGGCTGCTAATCATGTTGTTCATTATGATTTATGGTGGAATCCGGCAGTTGAAAATCAGGCGACTGATAGAGCGTTCAGAATTGGTCAAAATAAAAATGTGTTTGTGCATAGGTTTATTTCTCTTCAAACTTTTGAAGAGAAAATTAATCAGATGATTCAACAAAAAATTTCTATGTTTAAAAATGTTATAAGTGCTGGTGAAAGTTGGATAACCGAGTTGTCAGATGACGATATTAAAGATATTTTTTCATTGAGAAGAATTTAAAAAATTTACGGGCAATCTTATAAAGATCGCCCGTAAAAAATTTTATTTTTTATTTCTTTCTGCCATTTCTTGTGCTATATATGAAGCTACATCATCTGCAAATGAGTTTGAACCAAATCCTGCATCATAACCAAGTTCTTTTGCAAGTTCATGATCTATTCTTGCTCCTCCGCATATGAGTATTACTTTATCTCTTAATCCTTCTGCTTCAAGTAATTCTACAAGGTGCGTGAGGTTTTTTATGTGTACGTTTTTTTGTGTTACTGTTTGCGAAACGAGTAAAACGTCTGCTTTTAATTCTATTGCTTTTGCAACAAAGTCTTCGTTTTCTACTTGACTCCCTAAATTGTATGCGTCAAACATTTCATATCTTTCAAGGCCGTATCTTCCCGCAAACCCTTTCATGTTCATTATAGCATCTATTCCAACTGTGTGAGCATCTGTTCCTGTACTTGCTCCTATAACTACTATTTTTCTGTTAATGTGTTTTTTTATGAATTTATCGGTTTCTTCCATACTCATTTTATTTGATTCTACTTTTTGTACTTTTATTTGCGTAAAATCTACTGTGTGTGTACATTCTCCATACGCATTAAAAAAAGTGAATCCTTTTGTAAGTTCTTTTTGAAATGCTATTTGAGGGTTTTCAAAACCCATTTTTTTCATTAGTTGTTTTGCGGCTTCTATCGCTTCATCTCCATATGGTACGGGTAGTGTAAAACTTAATTGTGTTTTTCCGTCATTCATAGTATCACCGTAAGGTTTTACTGTTTTTAAATTCAAATTTTTATCAAAATCTTGTTTATCTAATGAATATCCGCTCATTATTTATCACCTGCCAGCATTTTTTCTATAAATGGGTTAAAATAATTTTCTCCTTTTTCGAAAACGCCTTTTAATCCTTTTCCGCCATCAAATGGTCTTTTTACTCCTCCAAAAACTCCTTTTTGAAGTGAGTTGAATAATCCTTCTTTTTGTATTTTTTCGAGTAATTCTATTGATTCGTTTAATACTTTTTTTGCTCTTGTTTGTATTATTCCGTTTGGTTTATACATTACTTCATCACCTATATTTCTCATGTTTTTAAATATATATTGAGCATTTTCTATTGCAAGGTATCTGTCAGACATAAATGGTGTATGAATTGCTTCTGTAATCATTCCTAAAAGTTGTATTCCTTGGTTTGTCCATATAGATATTTCATTAAATAATGTGTTTTGAATCGCTCCTTTAAAGATGTTTCCTGTCATATATTTTGTTGGCGGCATATATTTAGGTGTAGCTTTTGGGAATATTTCTCTCAACATTTGTGCTTGTGCGAGTTCATATAAAAATCCGTTTTCAATTTCTGGATCCATTTCAAAAGCGTGTCCTAATCCCATTTGTTCTTCTGGTATTCCGGCAATTAATGCTAGTTTTTCGTTTATAAAGTCAGAGGCTAATACTGTATGTGCTTCTTCAAAAGCGTCTGCTGTTGTCAAATAATTGTCTTCTCCAGTGTTTATTATTACTCCGGCAAATCCGTTTATTATTCTTGAGAAATATTGATCTACTATTGTTCTTTGCATATTTATATCTCTGAAAAGTATTCCGTACAATGCATCATTTAACATAACGTCTAATCTTTCCATAGCTCCCATTGCGGCTATTTCAGGCATACATAATCCAGAACAGTAATTACATAGTCTTATGTATCTTCCAAGTTCTTCTCCAACTTCATCTAAGGCTTCTCTTAAGATTTTAAAGTTTGCTTGTGTTGCGTATGTTCCGCCAAATCCTTCTGTTGTAGGGCCATAAGGAACGTAATCAAGAAGGCTTTGCCCAGTCGTTCTTATGACTGCTATTACGTCTGCTCCTTGTCTTGCAGCAGCTTGTGCTTGTATTTTATCTTCATAAACATTTCCTGTTGCGACTATAACATAAAGGTATGGCTTTTTTCCTTCTCCTACATTTTTTATAAAATCGTCTCTATATTTTTTGTTTTCTTTTATTTTTGCTAATATGTTGTTTATTAATGGTTCTACTGTTTCTTTAATTTTTTGTGGGTTGTTTAAAGGTAATTTTGTTATATCAAGTTCTCCGGCAGCTATTTTTTCTGCTATTTCTTGAGGGCTTAATTTTGTTTCGATCAAGGCATTTCCTAAAAAGAATAACGCCCCTTCTTTCAAGACTCCCGAGTCTTTTAAATGGTCTACTACAACGTTTGAAAGCGGTATATCTTCTTGATTTACACCATCAATTCCTAAAAATCTTAATATAGTTCTTTCTACTGTAACTGTTGAGTATTTATCTGCAAATTTTTGAACGTCATCTGCAATATTTTTTGCGTATTGTCTTGCAAGTTCAATTTTTTTTGGATCAAGACCAAGTTTACTTTCCATTTCAAAACCTCCTCATTATAATAATCGTTAATTTCCCAAATAATATTTTGCTTTTTTTATAATATCTTCGTCTATATCAAGAATTTTAGCTATTGTTAAAGCTTCTTCGGGTATTTTTTCTCCTTGTTTAAATTCAACAAGAGAATAATCAATAAATTTTGCTATATGTTTATAACTTCCGGTTATTTCTGTTGTTTTATCTTTTTTTAATCCTTTAACTCTGTAATTTTTTATATTTTTTTCGTAAGAATTTACTCCTTCATAATGTGATGTGATTATTGAAAAAGAGTTTTTATTTTTTAAAAGTGATATCATCGCTTTTACTATCGCTTTTCCTTCGTGAGGGTTAGTGTTTCTTGCGAGTTCATCCATCAATATTAACGATTTTTTATTTGTTTTTGAGTGTTTGTATATTTTATTTACGAATAATATTTCCGCTGCAAATGATGATAATCCTGATTGTATTGATTGTAAATCTCCACTGAGCATAAATATTTCATCTGTAATCGGTAAAGAAGCATACTCTGCTGGTACATAAAATCCATATTGCATCATATTTTGTATTAATGCGAGTGTTTTTAATATAACTGTTTTTCCTGTCATATTAGCTCCCGTTATTAATGTTACTCCTTCTTCGCATAAAAAATCTATTTTCTGATATTCTTCATTTTCTTTTTCGAGGTTATTTTTTATTTCTGGGTTAAACATTTGTTTTATTTGAATTTTTGAGTCGTCTATAATTGGTTTTGAAAAATTATTCGATATTATTTGTTCTGATTTTGATATTAAAAAATCTAAATATCCTATTTTTTCATAAGAATCTATAAGTTTTTCAATGTTATTGAATATTTCTTCACTCAATTTTTGTCTTACTATATTTTCTTCTTCATTTTCTATTTGAGTTATTTCAAAAAAAGCTGTTTCATCTATTGGTGACTGAAGTTTAATTTTTTTCTTCAGTTCTCTTATATTTTTTAATTTTTCTGAATATACGGAATAAATATAAAAACTATTTATTTTCAATCCTTCGGGATCTAAAAGTCTAACTATATTTTCTAAATTTGGGGGTGAAAAATTTTCTAATTCATTTTTTATTTCTTCTCTCAATTTTTCTGAAAAAATGCAAAAATGTTTTATTTCAAATAATTCTATATCGTCAAAAATGTTTTCAACAGATGTTTTTTTTAATGTTCTATAAATGTCTTTAAAATGCATAAGTATTTCTTTTAATTTAGAAATTTTTTCAGGGTTTTCTTTAAGAAAATTTAATATAATTTCCGTGTTGTCAAGTTCTTTTTGAATTTTTTCTTCCTCTTTTAAAAATGTTATGTTCTTTATTTTTTTTCTTCCAAAAACACTTGAACATTCAAGGTCATTAATAATGTACTCCATCAAATCTGTCATTTTAAATCACCGTCCAATACGTTGATGACTGGAACATTAATTTCTTTTTGCAATGATTCTTTTAGAGTTTCTTTGTTTAAAGAGTATCCGGATGGCGATGTCGGGTTAACTGTAACAGCTATAAGGTTTGTTTTTTCTAAAACTTTTAATTTTCCACCTTTTTTTAAAAATATGTTGAAAACGTCTGTATCGACAAATATTTTTGTGTAATCATCAACTACAAAAATAATTTCATTTATATTTTTTTGAGTGTTTATATATTTGAAAAAATTGTTTGTCAATGCTCCTTTAATGAAAAAAGTTTTTCCATATTCTATTAGGTTTTTTTCAAGTTTTCTGAAATGTAAAAAAGATTCTATTGGAAGTTTTTTAATTTCTTCATTATTATCAATATAAAATATACCTTCTTTTATTTTTTTTATCGAGGGTAATTTATTTGATTCGTATTTTTCTAAATTTATTAATGTAACAGTATGTTTGGTTTTTTTTATTAGTTCATTCATGTTTAAAGAAAATGCTGCTCCTGTTGCAAGTATCATCGCATCGGTTATGTTAGGAGATGATAAACTCAATCTTGAAATAGCTCCATCTACCAAAACAATGTCTATTTCATGATTCAACATATTTTCTATTATTTGTTTTAGCCATGATACATTTTGAGGGCCAGATAACAGTATTTTTCCATTTTCTAAAGATTTTGCGGTTACAAGTCTTCCTATAGATGTGGATTTTTCACTTACAGAAAATATTTCGGCAAGAAATTGTTTTTGTTTAAAATGACTTTCACTCGTTGTAAAATAAGTGTTTTCAGGTATGAGGATGTTTGGTTTTTTAGTGTTTGTAACCTGATCAACGGACTCACCGTCTATTCCTATAGAGGTAAGCCCGAAATCATAGTTGTTTTTTTTCAAAAGTTTTATAACATAATTTAAAGTTTCAGTTTTTCCTGTATTTTTTTCAATTCCTACTATAGAAAGGCTTTTAATTGATTTTAATTTATCAATTAAACACACTTTATTTATGACCTTCTTTCCATTTTCTTACCCTGCTGCTTCTATCTAAATCTGCTGGTTCCATACTTACTTTTCCGCCACCAAATAAAGAAGCTACTCCTGTAAGTTCGTATTTTTTTCTGTATTCAGAATCATCTACATCAGAAGCTGTATTCAATGGTTCATGATATGAAGTAATAACGCCTTCATAGTTTCTTAAAATTACTGTACCGTCTGTTTCTGAAACGCTATATTGTGGCATAAGTCTTATTTTTCCACCGCCTCCTGGAGCGTCTACAACGAATGTTGGCACACATAATCCTGAAGTATGTCCTATCAACGATTCCATTATTCCAAGTCCTTTTCTTATAGATGTTCTGAAGTGTGCAATTCCTTGTGAAAGGTCACATTGATAAATATAATATGGTCTTACTCTTATTTTAGCAAGTTGATGCATTAATTCCATCATTATATATTTGCTATCATTTATTCCTCTTAAAAGAACGCTTTGATTTCCAAGAGGTATTCCGGCATTTGCAAGCATTTCACAAGCTTTTGATGATTCAGGGGTTATTTCTTTAGGGTGATTAAAGTGTGTGTTTACCCATACTGGATGGTATTTTTTTAACATGTCTACGAGTTCTTGAGTTATTAATTGTGGTAAAACAACTGGTGCTCTTGTACCTATTCTTATTATTTCAACGTGAGGTATTTTTCTTAATTCTTTTAATATGTATTCTATCATATCAAAACTTGCAAGTAATCCATCTCCTCCCGAAAGAAGGACGTCTCTTACTACTGGTGTTTGTCTTATGTATTCTAAAGCATCATCAATTTCTTTTCTTGTTCTTGCAGTGTCATTTTGCCCTGCGAATCTTCTTCTTGTACAGTGTCTACAATACATTGAACACATATCTGTTATTAAAAATAAAACTCTATTTGGGTATCTATGAGTTAATCCCGGAACAGGAGAATCTTCATCTTCATGAAGTGGGTCAAGCATATCCCATTTGTCAATTAATAGTTCTTTGTCTGTAGGAACAGCTTGTCTTCTTATAGGACATTTAGGGTTGTCTTTATCCATAAGCGAAGCATAATAAGGTGTTATAGCCATTCTTAAAGTTTTGATGGTGTTTTTTACGCCTTCTTCTTCTTCAAAAGTTAAGTCTATAACTTGCTTTAAAGTGTCTACATCTGTGATTCTGTTTCTTACTTGCCATTTCCAGTCATTCCATTCTTCTTCAGTTACGTCTTTCCATAAAGGTATATCTTTGTAATTTCTCATGTTTTCCTCCTGTAAAAATATTTATAAATATAATTTTTCAAATAAATTTCTTATTTTTTCTGATTCTCTTACTATTTCAAGAGTTAATTCAGCGTGTCCTTTTGTATATCCATTTCCGATTATCATATTTATATCTTTTCCAACGCCTTCTGCTCCAAGTGCCGCTTTTGTGAATGATGTTGCCATACTGAAAAAATAAACTGTTCCTTCATCTTTTGTTATCAAAATAGAAGACATCTCAGTGTTTGAAACATTAACGTTGTTTATAACAACGTCACACATTTCTCCGTTAGTAGATTGATTTATTTTTTCAAAAATTTCTATAGGTTTTGTAGCATCGGCTATTATTACTTCATGTGCAAGGTCAAGGTCTTTTATTCTTTTCGCGTTTTCAGGAGAATATTCTATAACGATAACTTTTCCTGATTTTCCCACTTTTTTCATCGCTTGATATGCACAAAGAACTCCTGATTTTCCGCCTCCACCTATTATAGCAACTGTCATTCCTTCTGAAACCAATTTATCTACTTGTGCAGGTGCTCCCGCAACGTCTAAAACTGCAAGTGCGAGTTTTTCAGAAATATCTTCAGGAAGAACTGAATAAATTCCACTTTCAAATAATATAGCTTGTCCTTTTATATCTACTTGATCTGTATCTTTATTTACTTTTACGATTTCTTCGATTTTCAAAGGAGTTAAAGATAAAGATACTAAAGTTGCGATTTTATCTCCAACTTTTAAATTTTTGTCAGGATAATCAGAACCTATTTCTTTTATTTTTCCTATAAGCATTCCGCCTGATCCTGTAACTGGGTTTTGTAATTTTCCTCTTTCTTCAACTATTGAGTTAATCATTTCAGCTATTTTCTTTTCATCTCCACCACACGCTTCTTTAATTTGTGTAAAACTAGCAGAGTCTACATTTAATGTTATAACGTCTATTAATATTTCATTTGATTTTATAATCATTGTATTATCTATTTTTTTTGCTGGTTGTGGTAAAGCTCCTATAGGTTCTATAACTCGATGTGTTCCAAAAGGATTTCCTTTTTCCATTATTTGCTACCTCCAATATTCAAAATTTCTCTCGCTTCATCAGGTGTCGCAACTTCTCTTCCCAATTCTTTTGCTAATCTTACTATTCTTTCAACTAATTGTGCGTTTGATTTTGCTATTTCACCTTTTTTATAAAAGATATTATCTTCAAAACCAACTCTAACATGCCCACCCATAAGTATCGCATGAACCGCTAAAGGAAGCTCGAATCTACCAATTCCAGCAACTGTCCATGTGCTGTTTTGGGGTATGTGCGATTGAAGATATAATAAATCATCTATATTTCCTGTAATAGCTCCCGGTACTCCCATAACGAAATCAAAGTGTATAGGGTGTTCTATTAAGCCTTTTTTTACAAGATTTAATGCATTTTGAATCATTCCTCTTTCAAATACTTCAATTTCTGGTTTTATATTTCTATTTTTCATTTCTTGAGCAAATTTTTCCATGTATTCATTAGTGTTTAAAAATATATCATCTCCAAAATTACATGTCCCTGCAGATAATGTTGCCATTTCAGGGTTTAAAAGAAGTGGCTGCATTCTTTCTTCAAATTTATGCCATGTCGCCCCTCCTGTTGAGGGTTGAAATATTATATTACATTTTTTTTCAATATTTTCTTTTATTTGTTTATAAACATCATAAGACTGAGTAGGGTTTCCTTCTTCATCTCTTGCATGAACATGTGCTATTGATGCTCCCGCATTAAAACAATCATAAACGTCTTGAGCAATTTCTTCTGGCGTTAAAGATAAGTTAGGTTGAAGTTTTCTTGTTACCTCTGCTCCAGTAACAGCAGCGGTTATTATTAATTTCTGCAAAATACTCTACCCCTTTCTTTGATTATTTTTCGGAACAACACAAGTTCCACTTGCTTTACATACTATTATAGGTTCTTCAAGGAAATCTGCAGCAGATTCTGAAATATCCAATCTCGGAATTATTACTTTTTTTGCGGTAAATTCCATTTTTCTTGAAGTGTTTCCAACTTTTACTATTTCACCGGTTGCTTCTATATAATCGCCTGCATATACAGGAGCTAAAAATTCTATATTGTCATAAGCTTTGAATAATCCTTCATCTCCATCGTTTCTTATTAGAAGTTCTGTTGCAACATCTCCAAAAAGTTGAAGCATTCTTGCACCATCTACAAGGTTTCCACCATAATGAGCATCTGCCTGACTCATTCTTAATCTGATTATAACTTTATCCATTTATTTTCATCTCCTTTTTTATTAGTTAATTAGCTTGGTAAGAAAAAACTTTTTATTTCAATACTTCATTATTAAAAACAGTTTTATCCTTTTCCTAAAACTATCTATAAAATATCAATGTTGTCATAAGTGCTGTAACGCCGTGCAAAGTGCGGCGTGGCTGTTACACTACATTTAAAACCTGTCCAACCCGTCAACCTTCAGTTGTCACCCCTCAAGAGGGGAATTAATTCAAAGTCTTTTTTAATGTTGTTTTGATGGTAAATATGGATGAAATAAAGTAGCGAGCAATTGAGAATTTTCGTTAAAAAAACAGTTTTATCCTTTTCCTAAAACTATCTATAAAATATCAATGTTGTCATAAGTGCTGTAACGCCGTGCAAAGTGCGGCGTGGCTGTTACACTACATTTAAAACCTGTCCAACCCGTCAACCTTCAGTTGTCACCCCTCAAGAGGGGAATTAATTCAAAGTCTTTTTTAATGTTGTTTTGATGGTAAATATGGATGAAATAAAGTAGCGAGCAATTGAGAATTTTCGTTAAAAAACTATTGAGGGAGGTGATAAAATGCGTTAAGAAAATAGCATGTCTGAGCGTAGCGAGT